>JAATVK010000024.1 GCA_014523485.1 Nitrososphaerales archaeon TH5894 | reverse complement strand
TAATATGCTTTACCAAAAATTACTGTCTTTTTAGAATGCTTATTACAATATATACATTTGTTATCTGAACTATAATCCTCAAATGGAACAAGACGAATATCAGCACCTGTCTCATTTTTTACGTTATTTTCACATTCTTCTTTTTCACACCAATTTGCTACAATAAAACCGCCTTTTTCATTTAATATCTTCTTCATTTCGGCATAATTAGAAATCTTTATTATATTAGCGTCATGCATTTTCTTAGCCTTTTCAAGTAAGGATGTTTGGATTTGTTGTAGATAAAAATTTACAGCCTTACTACAATCTATTCTTTTAATTAGAATTTTTTCTCCCGTATCTCTTCTTACAATCTCTACATTTTTATTATTAATGTCTCTAAGTCCAATATTAATTCGAATCGGTACTCCTTTAACTTCCCAATCGTTGAATTTCCATCCTGCTGTATATCCTTCTCTGTCATCAACAATAGCCCTGAACCCCAAATTATTTAGTTCAACCAATAGCTTTTTAGATTCTTCAATAACTCTATCTCGTTCTTTTTGCTTGAATATTGGGACTATCACCACTTGAGTAGGAGCAATTGGAGGAGGTAAAATTAAGCCTTTATTGTCACCATGAATCATAATCAAGGCTCCTATTACTCTCCATGACATTCCCCAGGATGTTTGCCAAGCAAAATACTGTTTTGAGTCTTTACCCAGAAACCGAATTTCAAATGGCTTGGAAAAATTTTGACCTAGATTATGAGAAGTAGCCATTTGTAATGCTTTTCCATCTGGCATCATTGATTCGAGTGTGTTAGTATAGAGGGCTCCAACAAATTTTTCTTTATCTGTTTTGCGTCCTTTGAGAGTTGGGATAGCCAAAATTGTTTCTAAAAGGTAATGGTAGTAATTAAAGATCAATAATACTTCATCTTCAGCATCTTTTTGATTCTCATGAACAGTATGTCCTTCTTGCCAAAGAAATTCCGAGTTTCTAATAAAAGGTTTAGTAGATTTAATTTCAGCACGTAATGCTGAATTCCAAAAATTGATTTTCAATGGAAGGTCCCTATAACTCATTATCCATTTAGAAAATATTTGATAGGCGAGAGTCTCTGAAGTGGGTCGTACCGCTAACTTTTCAGGTAAGTCAGTATCTCCTGCCTTCGTCACCCAAAAGACCTCAGGAGTAAATCCTTTAAAATGGTCCTTCTCTTTAGCTAAGAGGTGTTCTGGGATAAGAATTGGTAGAAACCCATTTTGATGTCCGGATTCTTTTAATTTTTTATCTAAAAATTCCCTTATAATTTCCCAGATCCTATATCCATAGGGTCTAAGTACAATGAATCCTTTTACGGGCGAATAATCTATTAGCCCAGCTTTGGTAACTACTTGAGAATACCATTCACTAAAATCGACCTCTTTTTTAGTTGTTATCCCAATCTCTTTTAATTCTGACAAAAAAATCCCTAATTTTAAAGGTAATGATTATAATGGCTCACCACGACAATATACTTGTCCAGTTATCCTACTATGAAAATTCTTACAAACGTAACATGGGATAAACGATATTTCTCTTTGAAGAACAGGACAATCTACCGACTCCATTTTCATTCTTTTTAGCATTTTAGGACTAACACCTTTTAGTTTAAGTTTTCCTTTTTCATCCATCATTCCAATACTCTTTAATTCATTTTTGACCTCATCGCTAAGTCGCATCGATTTATCTGATAACTTAATTGGTACAATAAATTTTATATTGGTATCAGATATAGAATTAGGTTCACTCATGTATTTAGATTCTAATGATATAATATATGATGTTTCCTATATCAGAAAAAAATTAAAGATAAATTACTTTACTAATTGATATAATAGTGATGAATTCAGAAATTTCATTTTCAATGAAAGAAGGCTCAATATTTGAAATTCTGGAAGGATATCAAAATGGAACTACTATTTCTAAAGATAAGGCCCTCGATCTTTTGGAGTCTAATGACATTCTATCTCTAATGAATGTTGCAGCATGTTTAAAAACTAGGTTTAAAAAAGATATTATTACTTATTCTAGGAAAATCTTTATTAATATAACTAATTTATGTAGGGATTTTTGTTCATATTGTACTTATAGAAAAAATCCATTTGAATCATCTTCAATTATGATGCACCCGACCGAAGTACTTAATTTAGCAAAAATTGGACAAATATATCACTGTACTGAAGCTTTAATTGTTGCAGGGGAAAGACCAGAAGATCGATATCCAGAAGCAAAAAGATGGCTAAGGCAACTGGGCTATTCTTCTCTAGTAGAATATGTAATTGATATATCTGAAAAAATTGTAAAGGAGACTGGCTTACTCCCTCATTCCAATCTGGGAAATATTACCGAAGAAGAAATGAAATTATTAAAGACATATAATGTAAGCCTAGGTGTAATGCTCGAATCGTCAAGTGAGAAATTGCTAGAAAAAGGTATGCCTCACGAATTTGCACCTAGTAAAAACCCAATTAAGAGAATTGAGGTAATAAAGAATGCTGGCAGAATGAAAATACCTTTAACCACAGGGCTATTAATTGGGATTGGAGAAACAAAAGAAGAACTAATAAACGATTTGTTTCTTTTAAAGAGTATTAATAACGAATATGGAAACATTCAGGAAATAATTTTACAGAATTTTCATCCTAAAAAAAATACTAGAATGCAAGATTGTCCTTCTCCTAGTTATGATTATTTCTTAAAAATAGTGTCTATTGCCAGAATAATAATGCCCGATATGAATATTCAAATTCCTCCAAACCTATCTCCCAGAACTTTTAGTTCTTTCATAGATGCAGGGATAAATGATTGGGGAGGAATTTCGCCTGTAACAATCGATCATGTAAATCCTGAATTTCTCTGGCCAAAGATAAAAGAACTAAAATGTATTACTGAATCAAAACATCACCGGCTTCGGGGAAGGTTACCAGTCTATCCTGAGTTTATAGACAAACCTGACTTTATTTCTTCTGATTTACGAAATTATGTAGAAAACTTTATTGACTTAGATGGATTAGTGAAAGAGGAATATTTAGTTGAATTTAGATAGTATAATAAAAAATATTGATCCGATTATTTCTGATATATTGAATAGAGTAATTGACGGAAATCAGATATTAGCAGATGAAGCTTTAGAACTGTTCAATGCTAACGGAATAGAATTAAATATGGTTGTAATTGTTGCTAACGCTCTTTGTAAAAGGAAAAAAAGAGAAATCGTAACATATGTCATAAATCGAAATATAAATTTTACAAATGTTTGTATCAAAAGATGTGGTTTTTGTGCATTTAGTAGAGACTTTAGGGAGGAGGAGGGGTACTATTTACCTCTTGAAGAAATAGTAAGAAGAGCAAAAGAGGCTGAAAAATTGGGTGCGACTGAAGTATGTATTCAAGCAGGCCTTCCTCCACGAATGGACGGCATGTTATATGCCGATATATGTAGTGCAATAAAAAGAGAGCTTCCAAATATCCATATTCATGCTTTTTCACCTGAGGAAATTCTATACGGTGCAAAGAGAGCCAATACCTCAATAGAAGAATATTTAAAAATACTTAAAGATGCAGGTTTAGGAAGTATTCCTGGAACTGCTGCTGAAATATTAGATCAGGAAATAAGAGATAAAATTTCTCCGGGAAGAATAGGCGTAGAAGATTGGATTAAAGTTGTTAAATGTGCTCATTCAATGGGAATTAATTCTACTTCTACTATTATGTATGGTCATATAGAAAGCACTACCCATATTACTAAACATTTGAATATACTGAGAGATATTCAAAAAGAAACTAGAGGCTTTACCGAATTTGTGCCTTTGAGTTTTGTACATAACGAGGCCCCAATGTATAATAAAAATCTTATTGACGGTATTAGGAATGGACCTACTGGAGTCGAAGTATTAAAAATGCATGCAATTGCAAGAATTTTTTTAAATGACCAAATCGACAATATTCAAGTTTCATGGGTAAAAGAAGGACCACGAATGGGACAGATTTTATTACAAGCAGGTGCTAACGATTTTGGTGGAACACTAATCAACGAAAGCATTTCTACGTCTGCTGGAGCCTCTTTTGGACAGTTATTAAAACCAAAGGTTATTAGAAATATAATACATAATGTGGGCAAAATCCCCGCTCAAAGGAAATCAAATTATCAAATTATCAAAACATTTTCTAATGATGATTATTTTGACGATGAAAAGCTTGATACATCTAATCCACTGGATTTTGGATCATATAAAGAATTAATAAAAATGGATCGCTTTAGGTTTAAAAAACGTTGAACGATATTCATTTTCTTGTACATTTTAGTTATACGCCTTTTTTAAATTGTTTTATTGGTAAGATTTATCAATAGTAAAACATGACCATTAAATTTGTATCTATTAATGTCAAATACCATTGAGAAGACGTTTAAATGGAAAACATTGGAACACAATGGAGTAGCTTTTCCTTCTAATCATATTTTAAAAGGCATAAGTATTAAAATAAATAATGAAAGATTAGATCTTAACACTGAACAAGAAGAAATAGTATATGCATGGGCAAAAAAGAAAGATACTCACTATATTAAAGATACTCTTTTCCAACATAATTTCCTGAATGATTTTAAAAAAATATTACCAAGTAAATTCCAGAATACAAATGACATAAATCAAATTGATTTTTCAGACGCATTTAACCTTGTTGATACGGAACTTAAACTCAAAATAATCGAAAAAGAGAAAATGCAAAAGTTAAGTAGAGAAGAGAAAAAAAAGTTAATAAATAAAAAAAAACAAGAAAGAGAAAAGCTAAAGAATTTTTATGGAAAAGCATATGTTGATGGGTTTGAAGTTGAAGTTGCCAATTGGTTAGTTGAGCCTCCAGGTTTATTCATGGGTAGAGGCTTACATCCACTTAGAGGGAGATGGAAACCAAGAGTAACACCTCAAGATGTTATATTGAATTTGGGAGATGATGCACCTGTTCCTGAAGGAACTTGGAAAAATATTGTTCACGATCATTCATCAACTTGGTTAGCAACATGGACGGAAAAATTAACTGATAAGAGAAAATATGTTTGGTTACATGATTCAGCATTTCTCAGACAAAATACTGATAAAGAAAAATACGACAAAGCGAGAAATCTCGAAAAATATGCCAAGAAGATTCACATCGAAATTATAAATAAGATGATAAATTCTAAGGATTTAAACCAACGGAAAATCGCAACTGTTTGTTATTTAATACTTAAATTAGCAATGAGAGTAGGCGATGAAAAAGATAAAGATGAGGCAGATACAGTTGGTGCGTCTACATTAAGAATAGAACACATAAAATTTCCTGAAAAAGATAACAAGAAATTCATAGAATTTAATTTTCTGGGAAAAGATAGTGTCCCATGGCAAAAAACGTTAGAAATAAATTCTGAAGATACAAAAGGTTTGTATCATAATATTCTATTATTTATGAAAGATAAAGAACATAATAGTGAAATTTTTGATAATATAAATTCTTCAAAGGTAAATGCATTTCTAAGAAAAATAGACCCAAAAAATGTCCCAGGACTAACTGCAAAGGTATTTAGGACATATCTTGCAACAAGAATAGTGAAAGAATCATTAAAAAATCCCCATATTGATGTTAATACCCATTCATCAGAACCTAAAAAAATTTATGTGGCCAAAATTGCAAATTTAAAAGCAGCAATTGCATGTAACCATAAAAAAGGAATTGATCCCAATAATCCTGCCAGTAAAAAGGCATTAGAAAAATTTGCAGAATCAATAACCAAAAAAGAAGATGCTATTGAAAAAATAAGAAATGATATATTGTCTAATAAATGGAAAACAGAAAAACAGAAAGAAAGACTAAGATATAGAATGGAGAAGATTCAGTATCAATTAAAACTACAAAAAGAAACACGCGATTATAATTTAGGTACTTCTTTAAGAAATTATATTGATCCAAGAATTATGAAAAGCTGGTTAGATGATGTAGAATTAGATTGGAAAAAGGTGTATCCGTCGACGTTGCAAAGAAAATTCAAATGGGTTGAATCATTTAAGAAATGATCAACTTCTTAGAATCGTCAAATTTTTAAAAAAAATAATTAAAATATAAATACAAAAATTGTTATGCTTTTTTATACCATATATTATCGAAAGTTAAAGGAGAAATTCATTATTAATAGAATATATATCACAACTGAAATAACAGGAATGAAACGCTGCTGAGCATGCCGGAGTGGCTCAGCTTGGTTAGAGCGTTCGACTCATAATCGAAAGGTCGCGGGCTCGAATCCCGCCTCCGGCATTAAATTCTCTTAATTTCAATCTCCCCAAAAAAAATATGAAAAAGTATAAACACACAGAAATTTAAAATCTGAAGAGGGTGATAGAATTGGAATGACTCCCACGAATTACAAAATTACATTTTAAAATAAACTACGAACTATAGATAAAAAGAGTAATAAATAGTAAATACAGGTCAGACAGTAGGAACTGGATATTAAATACGTAGGTAGTCTACAATATGGTATGATCAAATGGAAAAAGATATGAAAGATTTTGAAGTAGGGTTTAATTATGTAGAAATTAGATGAGCTGACAGTTCAATACCTAAGCCATTTATAGAGATGTTGAACAATCCCAGATTCCATTAAATTCATAATTTAACATAAGAATGAGAGATGAGAAGGAGGTAGTATTAATCTACAAAAAATCTATAGATAATTAAAATCTTACAAAGAATAATTATCTGATGATGTATTATCTGCACAATTTGCATCTATTTTAAAAAATGTAAGATACTAATTATATAGAACAAGAAAATTCTTTATTTAGAATATTCTCGGCGCTCGCAAAAAAAAATTCCACTACAAATGCATAAAATGGGTTTTCGGTGGTTTCGGTATTGTTTTTATTAGTATGTTATTGATCTTGCTAATCCATGATGTCCTGACTGGTGAATCTTCGAAGACAACATAATATTGTACCAAGTATGGTTTTTTAGCATCCTCTGATTGTTGGTGATATTGAATTGGTGTAATTTGCCGGCTAACATCTAGTGTGCTAACTGCTTCAAGAAACACAGTTTTATGTAAATATTAAAAATATAATATAGAAATACTGTAGATTCTTTCATAACTTTGAGGTCTGAAAACTGTTATCCACGGAATTTTTCATAAAAAACCAGGTATTTTTGAAAGAAACATTCCGAAGAGAATGTCCTAATGGATGGTAATACACATAAGCAAAAATAGCTATAATGTACTAGGACTAGCCAGTGTGTGATAGCAGTATTCGGACTATTGCTGGCAGGATACTACATATTTAGAATACATTAATAACTTAATTCTTATTCGTACCAATAAGAGATAACTTTCCACTCTTACTAACAGCGTAAGATTAGCAAGAAATTATATTTATCCTTAAAATAACAATTAATTTTCATATTTACAAATTTTGAAAATACTATTAATTTCTTTGGTAAATAGCTTAATTCTTATCGATAGTCAAAGATCAAGTAACTTACAGAGAAATTGAAAGGTTATATTATTTATATAACTGGATAAGTGGATACCGAAAATATGATGAGTGAAAGGATGGAACCAAAAAGTAAAATATTTGTATTATTAATCTTGCTATTTGTTATTTTGTCTTTTTTAGTTACCGTTAATGCTACAAATAACATTGACAATTTTATAACTGATTTTTTTTATCACTTAGGTGGGGATCCTAGCCTGGATATATTTATGATTATTGTTTCTTCATCCGGTGACTTGTTTACTATGGTGATTGTTGGAATGATTTTGACTATAATAAGAAGAACGAGAAAGATAGGATTAATTTTTCTAATTTCAATTGTAGTTCTATCTATATCAATAATGTATCTGAAACCGCTTATAAATCGACCATCTCCACTTGAACAGTATGTTCCACAATATAATATTCCTGATAACTATACGATTGAAAATGATAGTATGTCACCTCTATCAAGAGATTTATCTTTTCCATCTAACCATGTGGCACGTGATACTGCTTTCATAATAATCATAGGATATTGGTTTAAGTTCTTTAAAAAAAATACATGGATTGGAACTTTATTATGGATTTTTCCTGTATTGATAGGCATTAGTAGACTATATCTACTTCAAAATTATTTTATTGACATATTGGGAGGGGCAATATATGGTATAATAATTGCCATATTTCTCATAAATGTATTGAAATTAAATGAATCATTTCTTACAAAAAAATTTAACAAATAGGATTGCTCATATGTGGTTTTTGTTCACTCACAGTTAGTTATAATCCATCCAAAGTGTTTTGTATCATGTATATACCTAATTTCTTTCATCTTAGTTTTTAATTTCCGTTTTCTTAATTGAGAAGTAAATTCTAATTGAAGACTAAGACCCAGTTTTTTGGCTAATAGATTATTTTCTTTATTTCGTGGTAAAAGAATTCTATAACTAAAGCTATTTGTCTGTTCAAAGTGCATATAATCCAGGATCATGCAGTCACAAACAGATTTGACTTGTTCTAATTTTTCTAAAAGAAGAGTTTTATATACTGGTAAATCTCTCCAATAAGAAGCACTTGACATATAGGTTTACTATATTTCAAAAATATTATTATTTAAATTAAAACTAAATCATAAAAGGTTTGAATCCTTTTCCATTTTTTCAGCTGTTGTTGGTTCTTTATCAGAATAATATTTTACCATACCCATCTTTAAGACCTTAAGAGATAGTAATGCACATTTAATCCTTGCAGGGCCTAAATTGGTCAACCCTATATTTTCTAATACTTCATCTTTGGAGATATCTTTAGCAGTAGTTAAAGGTTTATCCATCACCATCTCTGTTAGCATAGATGCACTAGCTTGGCTAATTGCACACCCTTTGCCATCGAATTTAATATCTTTGATTTGCCCTTGTACTACTTTGAGATATATATCAATTTGATCACCACATAAAGGATTGCTATCATGAATGACAACGTCTGCATTGTCAATCTTTCCCTTATTTCTAGGATTTCTATAATGATCTAGAATAATTTCTCTATAAATATCATCACTCAAAGTTGAAACAGTTTAATAGCTTTACCTAACGCATTAATAAAGATATTGATCTCATCTTTTGTATTATAGATATAGAAACTAACCCTAGATGTAGCGGAAACCTCAAGCTTTTCCATTAATACTTGAGCACAGTGGTGACCAGAGCGTATAGCTATAGCGTGCTCATTTAAAATAGTTGCCAAATCATGAGGATGAATATCACCCAAATTAAACGAGATAATTCCACCCCGATTTTGTAAATTAATATCTCCATATAATTTTAATTGTTTAAATTCTGACATTTTTTCAATTGCATATTTTGTTAACTCGATTTCATGCTTTCTGATATTATCCATCCCTATTTCGTTTAGATAATCCAAAGCAGAACTAAAACCAATAACATCAGCGATATTGGGAGTACCAGCTTCAAATTTATAAGGTAAATCGTTAAAGAGTGTGTTTTCCTTATGTACTTCTTTAATCATATCTCCACCACAATTAAATGGGTCCATTTCCTGTAGGATATTTTTTTTCCCATACAAGATTCCTACTCCTGTTGGTCCTAACATTTTATGAGCAGAAAAAGCAAGAAAGTCACAATCAAGAGAAGTAACATCAGTTGTTAAATGAGGAACAGACTGGGCACCATCAACAAATACTGGTATACTATATGCATGTGCCATATCTATAATTTTGTCTATTGGTATAATATTACCAAGGGCATTAGACATATGACATAATGAAATTAATTTTATACCATTATCTTCATCAAGATAAGATTCTAATTCATTTAAATTTATGTTTCCTGTTTCATCAATTTTTAAATATTTTATTTTTGCGTTTTTTTCTTTAGCTAATATTTGCCAAGGAACGATATTACTATGATGTTCTTGTTCAGATAAAATTATTATATCTCCATTTTGAATATTTTTTCGACCCCAAGCGTATGCCACTAAATTTATTGCTTCTGTAGTATTACGAGTAAAAATTATTTCTTGAGGAGAATTTGCATTAATAAACTTACAAACCTTTTGTCTCGTTAATTCATAAGCATGAGTAGCTTCTTCGGCTATATCATAAACAGCTCTATGAATATTAGAGTTGTAAAATGAGTAATATTTTACAATTGTATCTATCACTGATGAAGGTTTTTGGGTAGTTGAGGCATTATCAAGATAGACGAAAGGGTTACCATTAATTTTACGATTTAGAATTGGAAAATCATTACGTATTTTATTTGTTTCCAATTCGGAGAATTGCATAATTAATTATTACTAATTAGTAAATATAAATGGATTGAAGGGAAATGAAAATTTTTCAGATTTCTTTGTAAATACAAATGATCTTTGATCATTACCTTCTCTTGTTCGTCCAATAAGTTCCGCCTTTTTTTTTCCATTTCAAAAAATCTTCTATAAGAAGTTTATGATCAAATGCAATTTCTATTTCATTGATTTTATTTATTGGAATCCATGAAATTTCCTGGGCATCATCACCCGCACTAGGATTACCTTTAACAATTAAAACAATAAATACAACAGTTAGCATGTGTCCCCTTGGATCTCTTTTAGGATCAGAATAGACTCCCAAAATATCTATGGGGTACACCTCTAATGATGTCTCTTCATATACTTCTCTTATAATAGCCTCCTCTATAGTCTCTCCTTCATTTACAAAACCTCCTGGTAATGCAAAACAATTTTTATACGGATCTCTCCTACGTTTGACTAATAATATCGAAGAATTCCTATGAATAATAGCATCAACAGTAGGGATTGGATTTTTGTATATTTTCAAGTGAATCTTTCATTGACAATTGAAAATAATATATATGTTTAATTTACTTCTTAATTTATGCAGTTGTTATGGAGGGAACCTTGGTTAAAACCTCTAATAGATTACGATATTGATTCTGAAAGTTGTAGCTTTTGTAAAAAAAAATTTAATAGTTTATCATTTGTTACATCATGTGAATTTTGTCAAATAGAAATTATGCATGACAAATGTGCTAATTCACATATATTAGAACGCCATATGTCTGAATTAAAAACAAAAATTGGTCAACATAAAGAAAAAGCCTTACATGATTTCCAATAAAATATCTTTTTATTTGTAATATATTAAGCATCTACAATTTTTTATCTGGCAATACTTTTAGAATATAATTCTATGGAATTAATTCAAAATACATTTACTTTCATATTAAATTAGAAACAAAAAGAAATTTTT
>JAATVK010000023.1 GCA_014523485.1 Nitrososphaerales archaeon TH5894 | reverse complement strand
TATTTACTTTGATTTATTTTTTTAAAAGTTTGTCCTAATTGAGGAGTAGATAATATGAGTTTTTTAGTATACTCATTTTTGGGAGAAAATATAATTTCTTTGGTTAAATTCAATTCAACTATTTTTCCTGCATACATAATTCCTATTTTGTCTACCAACTCAGAAATTAAAGCGAGATCATGAGAAATTAAAATAATACTGATTCCATTTTCTTTAAGGTTTTTTAATAACTTAATTATTTGTGCCTGAACAAGCACATCTAAAGCTGTAGTTGGTTCATCAGCAATGATAATATCAGGTTGTAGCAATAAAGCTAAAGCTATAACTATTCGTTGTTTCATACCTCCACTTAACTCATGAGGATATTGTCCTAGAACAGATTTGTCTAGGCCTACATTCTTTAGAATTGTTATTACTTTTTCTTTATCATAAGATTGACCGTGAGTTTCAAATATATCATTAATTTGGTTTTTTATTGTATATACAGGATCTAATGAATTCATGGCTCCTTGAAAAACTAAAGAAATTTTTTTCCATCTAATCCTCGAATCAAAGTCTTTATCTGATAACTTTGTTATTTCTTCTCCATCTAGAAAAATACTTCCTGCTGTAATTTTTCCAGGAGGTGTTATATTTCTCATTATTGCAGAAACCAATGTGGTTTTACCACATCCTGATTCTCCAGCAATACCAAGTGATTCACCTTTTTTTAATTCGATAAATACATTGTCAACTGCCTTTATACTTTTATTATGTACAGAGTAAGAGACACTTATACCGTTTATAAGTAATTTATTTTTTAACAAATCTATTTATTATCTAACCTAAATAAATATATTTTTCATCCTTTTATCATTTTAGCTCTCTATATATATATGGATCAGTAGCATTAATGAGTGAGAATTATTGAAAACTCCTATTTGTTCATTTGATGCTAAAACAGAAATTTTATGTTCAAAATGTGAATCTAAATTAAAAAGTGGTCATCTGTCAATCGGAGATATTGAAGCTGCTATGAAATTAACCAAATTAGCTGATAAAAATAATATAATTGATAAATTTACACTAGTTGGAGCTCACAAAATTGATGAAGAATTGATATTGATACTGCCAACGTCGGATATTAGTATATTACGTTCGAATATGGACTTATTAGATTATATAAAAAAGGAATTTAATAATAGTGTCTGGTTCATTGAAAGCGGTGCCACAGAAAGGAGATTTATTGAAAATTTAATATTTCCAGTGAAGATTGTTTCAATCAATTTAGTTTGGCTGCCTGATGGAAATAAACTTACAAAAATAATAATATCCAAAAAGAAAAATATCAATGCTAAAATAGATACCAAACTCATTACTAAAATTGCAGAAGAAATTAGAAAGATAGAATTGCTTGTCGAGTATATAGATTAAATATATAACAATATGGAAAAAATTGAAATAAACCATATAAGATATTAATTCAATTGAAAGAAAAAATTAAGAGAACGCATTTTGCTAATGAATTAAAAGAAAATATACTTGGAGAGAAAGTAAAAGTCGGTGGCTGGATTGAAGATGTACGTGACATTGGAAAAATAATATTTTTAGTAATTAAAGATATAACTGGTTCAATTCAAGTCATAGTTGATCCAGAGGAGTTTCCACAAATAAGAGAAATACCTAGACAAAGCTCTATCTTAGTTTCTGGCAAGATACAAAAAAGTAAAGCAAAAGAAATGACAGTAGAGTTAAAATTAGAAGAGGTTGTCGCCATTTATCTTTCTAAGCATCCCCTCCCAATTGATCCGACTGGCCGATTAGAATCATCTCTTGATAAGAGACTCGATGCAAGAGCATTAGACTTAAGAAATGAAAATGTTTCAAAATTATTTGTTATAAGGTCTATTGCTTTACAAATTGTTAGAAAAACTTTACTAGAGATGTCTTTTCTCGAGGTAAATACTCCGAAGATTATAGGAAGTGCTAGCGAAGGAGGTGCAAATTTATTTGAATTTGATTACTTTAAAAATAAAGCATATCTTGCGCAAAGCCCTCAGCTTTATAAAGAACAGCTTGTATTGGCATTGGATCGTGTATTTGAAATAGCACCATATTTTAGAGCAGAGAAATCTAATACTGTAAGGCATTTAACAGAATTTTATAGTGTTGATATTGAAGCCGCTTTTTTAGACCATTACGATATAATGGAAATAATGGAACGAGTAATAAAAAATGTTATCATAGGTATAAACGATTCAGCTTTGCTGGATTTTACAACAAATGATTTTCTAAATAAGGCAATTGAACCAAAATTTCCCAGACTTACATATCAGACATGTATCGAAGAACTTAAAGAGAATGGTGAGTGTGTGACGTATGGAGATGATTTATCAGATTCGTCCTTAAGAAAATTGGGTCGATTACATCCTGGTTTTTATTTTATAACAGAATGGCCTTTAAAGTTAAAGCCCTTCTATATTCTAGAAAATAAGCGGGATCCTTTCCTTTCTGATTCCTTTGATTTACAAATTGGTTATTTGGAGTTAATATCAGGAGGATCACGACAACATGATCCCACTAAAATTAGAAATAGATTAGCAGAACAGGGTCTGAATCCAGATAAATTTTCAGAACACTTAAAAGTTTTTGATTGGGGCATGCCCCCTCACGCTGGTTGTGGTTTAGGTCTAGATAGATTAATTATGTCTTTAACAGGATCGATGAATGTAAGAGAAGTTGTATTGTATCCAAGAGATCCATATAGAATTAGTCCTTAATTAAGTGTATACTTATTTCCTGTAATTGATCGGTTTGATCCAATATAAATGCTTTAAAGGTATGAGAAAGAGAAGAATAAATTATCCAAACAATAGGATTAATCAACATAAAAGTTTTGTCCATATCTGAGGGAATAGGTTGAGAAGGATGTGAGTGGAAAATCGCAATAATATCTAAATTCATTAACCTAGCTTTATTATAGGCATAATATAGATCGTCGGCTTCAATATTAAACTCAGTAGACGAATTCGAAGAATTGTTCATAGGTAAAATATAATGAACAACCGGCTTGATACTTGAT
This sequence comes from Nitrososphaerales archaeon TH5894, assembly GCA_014523485.1. GTDB lineage: Archaea > Thermoproteota > Nitrososphaeria > Nitrososphaerales > Nitrososphaeraceae > TH1177. Next base: position 7,326 of record JAATVK010000023.1, on the reverse strand, counting down.
CTTTTACCTAACAATATTGCGCAGGATTCATTGGGTAATGTGCTAATTGCTAATTTCGCTAGTGCATTTAAATGCTTATGATGGATGGATATATTTGGGTTATACATAAATTTAGAAAGAAAGTATCCTTTATATTCATACATAAAAAAAGAACAAAATAATGTTATTCGTTAATACTGAAATAAATATTGATAATGTCATATATGCTATACAATTTTTGAATAGAAACTATTCAACTCTATTTAGTAATAACTGAATAAAATTATTCTATCTGAAATTTGGCTTTCATATATGGATGTATTGTACAAAAATAGTCATATCCTTTTTCTTTAAGATCAGAAAGCAAAAGAGTATAATTAGCATTTCCCATAATTATAGAAGAATCAAAAGATTTACCATCATCCTTCAAACTAGTTACTGTATGAGGAACATTATCTTGGTTTATCCAAATAATACCAACATTATCCTTCTTGACTATCAATTCTTCGGGATCATAATCTGGATTTCCTTGGGCTGAAGATCCTGCGAGAATATTAACTCTAACTAATTGTGTTACATCAATATCGGTTACAGGTTTTTGATCGGCTGTTATTTCTTCCGTTTTTTCTTGGGAGTCAGCTTGAGGATTTTGAAATTGTGTTCCTAGCGTTGAAAAAGAAACAATACCTATTATAACTGCAACAACAAATGAAGCCAGATAAAGTTTCACTTTTGAACTATTTCTATATATTCCAAGTATTACTGCGGCTGCAGGAACAGAAATAAGTATTAGGATAGCAATGTAAACAAATATCGAAGGTGTTTGTCCACTCGAATAGAAAGCACCAACTAATCCAATTATAATTAATATGCCTAATGTTATAAATGATCCTAATTTAGCTTTCCTTGATGAGGGAAATCCATCTTTAAAAATGCCTGGCGCCAAGAAAATCATACCTATTAAAAGCGTCAGCAAAGAAACAGCATGCATCCCATCTATAAATGTTTTTGCAATACCAGATAGAGAAACAAAGACGCCTACAATCCCTATAGAAGTCAATCCTATGCCTGGCGTTAACAAGTCCCAGTCTGCCATGCTTTATAAGTTGAAGAATTTCGCTATAATTTTAACCTTTTCAACTCATGCTAATTATATCATATTGAACGACATATTATAAGAATTCAATAACTGACTAACGAATAAAATAAATCCGGGAGATGTGAATAAAATTTGGAGATCCAATGCAGTGGACATAAGACCATATATTGAAGTTTCAAAACCTCGTATTGTAGTTGTTTTAGTAATAACAGCAATATGCTCTTTGCTAGGAGCAACAAGATTTGATAGTACACCATCTATTCCTTGGGATGTATCCCTTTGGCAAATTGGGTTTATAGTTCTAGCAGGCGCACTTGCCTCTATGGGTTCTAGTGCTTTAAACCATTACTATGACAGGGATATAGATAAATTAATGGTGAGAACATCTAAAAGACCAATTCCTGGTAGTAAATTATCTGCAAAGACTGTTTTAATGTATGGTCTGGCTCTGAGTATAACGTCTGTAATAATTGCCTGGTTAACTTTAAACCCTGTTGCTACATTTATGATTGCTTTGGGAATATTTTTCTATGTTATAATCTATACTGTTTGGCTTAAAAGGACAAATTCATTAAATATTGTAATTGGAGGATTCGCCGGAAGTGCCGCATCAATGGCAGGGTGGGCAACTGCAACTGGTACAATTGATTTAACTGGATTCTTAGTAGGCTGGCTAGTTTTTATGTGGACCCCACCTCACTTTTGGTGTCTAGCAATAAAAACAAGAGAAGAGTATGCTAGTGTCAATGTTCCCATGTTACCAGTTTTAATAGGTAATCAAAGAACTGCAAAATATATCTTTATTAATACAGCTATATTACTTCCATTTTCTCTTTCTTTATACTTTTTTGGTTTAGGTCTTTTATATATTACAATAGCCCTAGGTTCAGGTCTTCTAATGCTAGTTTATCATTATAAATTAACTAAGAATCCTACTCCAGAATTTGCATGGAAAGCCTACAAAGTAACGGCACCATATTTAGTGATAATATTTATTGCAGTTGCGGTCGATGCCCTTTTTTACTATAGGATATAATTAAGAAATTAATCATCTCTCGTCTTATTATTCGATTATTTTATTAATTCTATTCTTCTCTTATCTTTGGAGATCCAAGATACTTTTAAAAGTCCATATATTTCCAAGTCCAATAATATCTTATTTATTTCAGGAAGGTCGAGTTCTATTCCTTCTTTGGAAAGGATTGAACTTAATTCTGAATCAGTTAATGTATTAGATTGTTTTATTTTTTCATAAACGATATTTCTGATAGGATATCTCATAAACTAATTAAGACAGGATTTAACAGTTATATTTCTATGGTAAAAATAAGGTGTTATTTGATGTTTACTGATTTTCTACTTATATTCATAACTTGAATTTCGCTAACACCTTCAGTTTTTTTTATATACTCTTCGAGGGAATCCATTTGCCCTTCTAAGTCGTTTAAACTAAAATCACATATCAAGGAATTAAGTCCAAAAGCAATAGGTTCCTTTGCATATCTTTCTAAACCCATCCCATTTGGTATGGTTGACTTTAATTTAGAAATTACTTCATCAAGATCTGTGTCTGCTTCTGATGGAAGAATCTTAATTCTAGCAATGAGTCGTGACATTTTAAGGGCCTTCGAAACTACAGTTGACACATTTATACAGACGTGCAAATTCTCTACAGCTTTGACATCTCCATAGTAGTACATAACCACAATTCGGACAATAAAATTTTACACATTCATCATTTGGCATAATAGGTCTATTACAGGATGAACAAACAGGCAATTGTAATGTTGACATGTTAAATCTATTGGAAAAACACCGAATTTATATTTTGCTTAATTTAGAAGATGCCTAAATTCATTTCCTAACAATGTGCTTATTAATTTAATAGCTTTTTTTGATCCTAATATCTTTGATAACGCTAAGCTATGAAAATCAAAATTGGCAGATCTTGAAATCTCTAAAATGTCTGAATCAGAAACGATAGCAAAAAGAGCATCAATAGATTTGTTATCTAATCTTTCCATTATTTTTCTAAAAAAAAGCATTCGTTGGAACTCTTTACCAAATATTGAAAACCAGTCTCTCTCATAATCATTTAATAATGAGTTAAGAATTCTTTTTTTATAACGTGCAATATGGTTTCCAGCCAGAATTCCGCCCATCCCACATGAAAAAATCCCTCCAGCAGTGGTAGGTTTTGTTTGGCCAGCTGCGTCACCAATGATTATAGTATTATCATAAACAAATTTTTTTAATGGTCCTCCTACCCAAACTGGGGCATAAATTTTCCTTATGATAGAATATTTAGAACCAAAACTTTCGATAAATGATTCCAATGTTTCTAATGTATTTATTTTCCTGCCGGCTACTCCGAGCTTGCCTTTGCCATTTCCACTTGGGATTATCCAGGCAAAGAAAGCAGGGTATTTTTCTTTATCAAATTTTACTAGTATTTCATTGGGATTTATCCAATCTGCATAAATTTCATATTGAGCTGACTGCAAAACACCTTCTCGATTGTGATTATTTATAAGAGAAGAAATACCTCTAGCATCAATAAAAAACTGAGAATAAAAAACATTATCTTTAGTTTTGATTATGAACTCATTCTTCGAACTATCATAATTTACTGACATTACTAGGCTCCTGGTTCTTATTTCAGTTCCTAATTTCTGAGCCTGAAATGCAACTTGTTTATCGAGTTCTCTTCTGTCTAGTACAATTATTTCTCCTCGATTTGTACTGACTTCAAATGCTTTTGTAGATGAAACGATTTTTGCTTTATTTACCTCATTTAAGATTGCCTTACTTGAAGGAATTATTCCTAACTTTTTTAATCCCTCAAGGCTAACTAAACCCCCGCAATGCTCAGGAGTACCAATTTCATAATCTTCTTCTAATACAGCAACAGACATACCAGATCTTGAAATTTCTCTAGCGCATAATAATCCAGAAATACTCCCACCTACAACAATGGAATCAAATTTATTTTCCATGATATTATAAAATTATTTTAATATTAATAATTAAAATGTATTTTCCATGGGAGTGAAACAAGTGATAATAGTAAGAAAAGATTTGAAAATGGGAAGTGGGAAATTAGCTGCACAGGTGGCCCATGCTGCAATATTAGCTAGTGAAAGAGCCAGAAACAAAAATTTTGAATGGTTTAAAGAATGGTTTAATGTCGGCCAACCAAAAATAATTTTAAAAGTTAATTCATTAAAGGAATTAGAGGAAATTCATAAGCGAGGGCAATTTAATAACTTATCTACTGCTATTGTTATAGACGCTGGATTAACTCAACTTGACCCCGGAACTGCCACTTGTGTCGGAATTGGGCCCGCACCTGATCATTTAATAGACAAAATTACTGGTGGCTTAAAACTACTTTAACAAATCAGTTGAAAAGAGCAAAATTTATTGTCAAAACGATGTAAAATTATAGGATAAAATTATAATTTTACTGGAATAACAAATATTAAATGAACTGCTTATTCATTGGTTAATAATTATTAACACAAATCTTTAATTTCAATCTTTCATTATAAATAATAATATTTGCGCAAAAAAAAAAGGAATTCTATTCATACTTCCCAAATTACCTTAGATGAAGTTTTAATTAAAAAATTAGAAGAAAAGATAGAAAAAGTACTTTTAATTAGCAACAAGAATAACTCCCCTATTGTTTTATATAGAAGAACTATCGAAGAAAATGAAGTAAGTATTGAGGAAGAAATAGCAAGCGTATCAGAAAAATATGTAGTAGTTCAAATTTTTACTCACGGCGGATATCTACCGGTCTTATTTAGAGAACAACATATCTTTACTCCTGCGGAGTTTCCTTACTGGATTATAAAGAGAAGTCGAAGTATGGTATTACATTGTTTGGACAATTTTGATGAAATTATAAATAATTATAACGATGAATAATTTAAGACCTTAATCCACAAATAGGATAGATACAGACGCAATCGATAATTTTTATTAGCATTCTCTACTATGAGTTTTCCAATTTATTGTTCTAAGATAAACAATCCAGGCATCCTATCACCTGCCAGATACCTTAAGGTAGCACCACCGCCAGTAGATACATGACTTACCTCTTTTTCAGACACACCTGCTTTTTTCATTCCTTCCATAGTATCCCCTCCACCAATAAGAGTTGTGGATCCTCTCCAATATGCAAGTGCCATACTCTTAGCAATATTTATAGTTCCATTGGAAAAAACATCCTTTTCAAATAATCCCATTGGTCCATTCCAAAAAACTGTGCCTTTTCTAGTAGAACCAATCTGCGAAGAAAAATTTTGTATAGTCTCTTTTCCAATATCAAATCCACTCATGCCATCTGGTATGTGTTCCTTACAGTAAATAGGAGGGGAGTTTTCTTGGATTGATGATACAAGATGATCAGTAGGTAAAAGAATTTTTTCACCATATTTGTCAAGGGAGATATCTACCCAATTCAGGTGGTCATAATCAATGAGAGAGTTTCCAATTTTATATCCTTTTGATTTTAAAAAAGTATAGGCTGCAGCTCCTCCTATCAAGACTTTATCTGCTTTTGGCAATAAATTTTCCAATGCACCTATTTTGTCTTTAATCTTCACACCTCCAATCACTATTATAAATGGACGAATAGGATTTTCCTTTATCATGGTCAAATATTCAATTTCCTTTTGTAAATTAAATCCACCTAATTTAATATTAAAAAGTGTAGCAGCTCCATAAGTTGAGGAATGTTTTCTGTGAGAAGTACTAAATGCATCATTAATATAAATATCTGCGAGAGAGGCAAGTTTCTTTGAGAATTCAGGATCATTAAGTTCTTCTTCCTTATAAAAACGAAGATTTTCTAATAATAGAACACCATTACATGGGAGATTTTTAATTTTGTTCTCGACTTCCCCTCCGATAGAATCATTCACAAAGCTCACTTGTGCTTTAGAAAGAATTGCTGATAATCTGTATGCGACAGGTTTTAGTGAATAATTATTTTGACGGTTTTTAGGCCTTCCCAAGTGAGAGGCCAAAATAACTTTGCAATTTCTTTTTGTAAGATATTCTATTGTTGGAAGTGACATTCGGATTCTATAATCCTCACCAATATGACCGTTTTTCATACTTACATTGAAATCAACTCTTACAAAGGCTATTTTTCCATCATATTCTTTATCGTCTAAATCCGGTAGAAATCTCATATCACTTAGATAAGAAAAACATATCTCATACAATAAAGGTTATGATAATTAAAGTAAGGTTAAGTACCAAGTAAAAAAAACTTCAACTATATAATAATATTTTAATCCAAAAATTATACTATGAAAATGTATTCATATTACATTTTTATGAAAATTATCTAGCAATAAATAAAATTTATCTTTAATCCAAAAATATACATCATCTTATGAATCAAAATAATTTATTAAATTAATAGTAGAATATTTTTATGTACTCTAAATAAGTATTACAGCAATTTTAAATTCTTTACCAATAATCTGACAATACAGCAATTTTAAATTCTTTACCAATAATCTGACAATAATTAAAAATAGTATAAAATGATGAAGGATAATAAAACATTTTAAGTGTAAAAAATATAATTGTACCTATAGAAATTGAAATTATAAAAATATAAATGAGTTATAACAAAAAATTGTAAAGATAAAAAATTTATGAAATTATTTTAAATTCGTTATACGAATTTCTGTTGGACATCCTATTTTGCTAGATGCTATTTTAAAACCTTCTTTTGCTAATGAAAGATTATCTAAAAGAACATAGGCTTCAATAATCGTTTGGCCGGGTTTAAGACGTGCAGCTAAACCGGTAGCTTTCCCGAAAGCTCTTCTCATCCCTTCCTGAAGTCGGTCGGCACCAGCTGTTGCAATCATTTTATTTTCTCTAAGAAGGACATGTGGATAAACCTTCAATTTGGAAAAGAATGTATCTTCTCCTGCTTGTGCCATTCTTTTATTGACTGCCAATCTAGCAGCTTCCAACGCGTTATGTCGTATCTGTATTTTTTCAGTCACTAATAATTCTAACTTTAAATCATAGTCATTGCTAGCACGTCCTGAAGAAAATTTTGCAATCTTAGATTGAGGTTTGCCCGCAATATATTCCCTTCTAACATACGGCATTCCACGCGGTTCTCTATAATTAGCACCTTTCATTTTAAATCACGAATCTTTTATATTTATAATAAACTTTGATTTATTCGTTTACGTTGGAGGATGTGATCA
>JAATVK010000022.1 GCA_014523485.1 Nitrososphaerales archaeon TH5894 | reverse complement strand
TGTCAAATGATATCGATACAGAATTTTCTTTTGTAATAGAAGGTATTTTAGATTCAAAGGGGGTAATCCTGATTGAGTCGGCTAAACACCAAGATCAATTAAGAAGTAAAGGGTATGGAGAAAAAATCAAAGATATCTATATCCTAGAAAATTATGAGGCTCTTTTTTTGCTCTATTCTAAAAGACTTGTACTTAAAAAACAAAATACTATACTGGATTTTTCAAATTTTCTCCAAATATTATTGAAAATTGACCTATCTATATTTACAAAATTTGTAATATTTCGGGATCTTCGTACACGTGGTTATATTGCCAAAGAAGGGTTCGGATTTGGGAATGATTTTCGAGTGTATGAAAGAGGCGAATATTCCAGAAAAGCTGCAAAGTATGTAATTTTTGGTATAAATGACGGTATCAGTATCAAGGCAAATCAATTATTCGAAAATATTCGTTCAATAGAAAAAATGGGGAAAGAAGCAATTATTGCCGTAATTGAGAGAAGAGGAGAAATTATTTATTATAAGATTAATCTAAAGAAATTTTTTCCAAATATCAAATAAAATCCAACCCAAACAAAGCGGAATAGCCATACCTCTCAAGATAAATTTATTTTATCCAAAATATTTATCAGTCATACTATAAAAATAATGATGCATTTGATAGTCCCCCTATTATCATGGAAACATGTAAAATGAAGAGAATACCGGACTACTGAATTTTATAGAAATGCTCCGACCGGGATTTGAACCCGGGATCGTCGCCTTGAGAGGGCGAAATGCTTAACCGGACTACACCATCGGAGCTCATAGATTTATAATTATATTGTTATAAAAGTTGTATTACTCAATATCACATTATACAAAAAATATGTCTATATCACAGAATAAGGTATTATTTAAATTCCATATTCAAAATAAATTAGAAGGTTTTTGTTATGCAGTAATAACTGGAGCTGTTAATGGTTCTATTATCTTTTTAGTTCTTGCACGTAATTTAGCTTTATATTTTAAATTACGTGGTTTTGTTCTTAATCTATATCCGCAACATGGACACCATAAACCGTCCCATTTTATAAATATCTCACATATTTGACAACGCTTTTGACCACTAGCATATCTCCCAGATCCAACGGGTTTTTGTGCTTTATGTCTTACGCAAATACCTTTACAAGTCATAGTATTTATATGGCCAAAACTACTATTTAAAGTTGAGTAATGCTCATTTATGATAATAAAGAATTTATAAAACCCACTTATAAAATATAAAAAAAATAAATCTTATGGATATATTATTTAATTGAAAGATTTTTCACTTCAAAAGCCTCATTCATTGAAAGGTATTCTTCTATCTTCATTTTGACATCATCAGTCTCAGTATCTTCCATTCCAGATAAACCAGCTTTGAAAGAAATATTATTTCCAGAAACTTTAACCTCCTCAATTTCCATGTCCGCATAAACATTCGCTAATTCCGACACCCAATCCTGAGCTTCTTGTTGGTCTATTCCATTTGTTTCAATATTTACATTAAGCATTTTTGTCATTCAAAGACACCTAACCTTGATAATAAAAAGACATTAATAAATTTGCCTAAATTTTAACAGCATTAAAAACTATAACGTTATCCAGATTCGTCAGAACGCCAGTACTTTCTCAACTCTTTATCAAATTTAGATATTTGTTCCTCATTTAATGAATCTCCACAATTTTTATGAGTAGGTACAACAGTCATTCCTGCTAATTTAAATTCAACTTCATAAAAATGAACTGAAGGGCAATCACACATTGTGAAATATGTTACAATATTATATTTATATCATTATAATTAAAAAAAATAATATAATAAACATTTATCAATCCTTTTTTAGTAATACAAGTAATGACAAAAGCTGAACTCTCAAAATTGCAGATATCTATTATTACAGTGTTAATATCTTCTGCTGTACTGGCTACTACAGACCTTTTATTTTCAAATGCGTTTGCCGTAGACAATAATTGGTATGTAGGAGAAGGTGTAACTAAAGATATGTATGTAAAATACAAAATGAGTCATTTTGATACTAATAATGGTCGAGAATTTACTATGACAATATATTTCAAGGATCAGGACGATAAAGGAAATTGGATATCACCAGTTTTTGTAGAAGATCAAGGAAAAGTAATCAATGGAACATTCCTACTAAGTCCTTTAGATTTAACTGCTCTAGGAACATCTGAAATTCCTCCTGAAATGACAAAATATAGAAGCGCTTATGCCAATTCATTGCAATGGTTAGCAGCATTTGTTCCTAAACCTGGCCAATCTCTGAATGCTGGATCATGGGGTAAAATAGCATCTATTGGTGGTTCTGAGATTAAACCAGCAGGTCATCAAGAATTAAACATTCCAGCATTTAAAGATCCAGTAGATTCTGTAAGAGTTGAATATTACAAAGGAATAGCGAGCAACACCTACATTTTGAATGAATTCCCTTATCCAGTAATGGCGAAAACCTACGTTGACGTAACAACAGGTTCTGCACCCATCCAGTTTCAGTATATTTTGGTAGAGACGGGTAAAGGTGAACCAGCAATTCCAGAATCATCTATCGTTGAGGTGACCCCTCCCTTGAAAGAGAGAACTGAAAGAGGTGACTTTTATGTTTCTTTGGATTGGAATCCTCCTACTATAACTTCAGGGCAAGAAACTACATTTAATATAGAAGTAACAGACAAAGATCAATTTCCTGTTACTCAAGCTAGCTACGATTTTATAGTAATGGCTTCAAACAATACTATATTGTTAGATTTGAAAAATCAGTTAGCACGAGAGGGTACCAAATCTCATAGTATAACATTTGATCAGCCCGGGATAGTAACAATTAAAATTCAAGTGAATAGTGTAAAGGGTGTCACCACAGGAATTTTTACTGAACAAGTAGAATTTCAGGTTCCAGTTAAATAGATAGATAATCATTCCTCCATCATTTTTTTCTAGGTAATATTAATCAATTCAATTAATTCTATTTAAACAAAAAGTTTGTCAAGTAAGAAACGTTTAATTCTAGTCGTTGTTGGGTCATTAGTGGTTATTTTTATCATCGTAAATATTGTTATAATCACATCAAATAGCGGATTTAATAATCTTACTAGATCAATTGAAATCCCTGATAAGCAAGACTTATGGTCAGCTGGAAATACAATTCATGATGGTGACCACTTCTTGTATAATTTAACGATAGAAAATAGAAACAAGAGCGTAGACAACTATTTAATTAATATCATCTTTCGAAATAGCCAGAATTATTGGAATACTGAATTTACTATATCTAATGATAGTAAATCAGCAAAGATTTATTCTCAGTTATCAAAATCCAATCTGCTAATGAAAGAGAAACAATTAAAAAATCAAAAATATATTGATATTGTTGAATCGTCAATACTACAAATAAAAGATATCACAAGAGAACCAAAATATTTAGCAATTGGAGCAAAATGGGATTCGATTAATACTGGAATAACAACTATACCTATCAAAATTACTTCAAAAGAATATTTGTTCTCAAAAGTTGGAAAATTGGAAACATTTGTTTTGAGTTATAAAATAAAAGATCGTAGCAGCAATATGTGGATTTCAAAGAACTTGCCATTGCCTGTAAAAGCTGAAATTTACAATGAGGTGGACAAATTAAAATATAAATATGATATAATAAGGTTAAATAGAGATATTAAATAAGAATGGAAAAATTTATTCTAATGTTTAACTAATACATTTGTCAATATCCAATTAACATAATTTTCAACATCTTTATCAATACTACACCAAATATGTATTGACCCTGGTAATAATTCTAGTCTTCCCTTCTTAAATGATATGCGAACTCCTTCCTTTCCTTCATACATATAAGCATCTGAAACTGTTGCACCTGGTAAAGTTTCTATTGCTTTAGATTTTACTAATTCACGTGATATGGAAAATTTTTTACTAAATCGATCAACGACAATTCCAATATTTTCACTTCCATAAGAATCGAATATATAGATTTTTTTAGGATCTGGAAAATGCAACTTTAAATCTATTCCATATCGTGCACCTACAAATTGAGTTATTTCGTTTATTTTTGAATAAATCATATTTGGATTGCTTTTTAAATATTTATTAAAGAAATCTCTATTTGTATTAAAGTTCATTTTTAAATCTTCAATAATTTTGCTAAACATCATAAATATCACATCATGCTATATCTATTTATATTCTCTTATACTTTTTAGATATATAACTAAATTATGTCTATAAAAAATATCAATACTCAAAAAGAAAGTATAAAAAATTATCAGTATACATGTTCAGAATTTATTAAAGATTTATCATTAGACTATCTTAATTGGGTCGATAGATACAATCTTCCTCCGGAAGAATCGAAAATTAGAAAACAAAAAATTAATAATATTGTTATCAAATCGAGTTATATTATCTATAAGTTTGGGGACACAATAAAAAAAATAGATATCATTATGAATCATGGCATCTCTAAAATGGCAGAATATACAGCAGGCTATCCTTTTCAATTTTCGATTCTTGTAAATAATTTAACAAGCTATACATACAGTCCTAGAGGTGAAATAAGATTAAATATAAAGGCCATTCCAAATTTTGGAAAAGAAGTTAGAATAGGTAGTTACGACAACGATAATTTAATTTTATTAAACTCTTCATCACCTGTTACTTATTCGTTTAACAAATCAAGCCTAGAATCTGCAGATATATTAGATGATTACATAATAATTGATGCCAAAAATTGTCTTAAAAATGAAATCATTTCCTCTACTGTAATTGTGGAAGAGATTAAAGACAACATTGTCTTTGAAAAGAGAGGCTTTTCAACATTGATTTTAATTACCCAAACCTAAGCTATGAAATCACGATTCAGACTGATAATTTATTTTAAATCTCTTTCATTATATTATTGAATTCTACTTTCAGAAGTCTATAAGATCTTATTAAGACAATTACCCGAATAAGTACATATTATTACAAGTATAAACCAATATTATTTCTATGAAAGAGACTAGGATTTATTTGTTATCAGTATTTAAAATAATCTAAATTTAATTATTTTTAAGATTAAAATATAAATATCAACAATAAGGAACATTTTTTGATATACATGCTTATAATAATATTTAAAAAGTAACATATATTAAATATATTAAATATATTCTAAAACAATATTTAATAATAAGAATTAAATTAAATGTATTAATTATCTTACATAAAGAAAAATTAAGTCTGACTACTCACACAAAAGGAAAAGTTTGAGATTTATTTTGTATAAAAATTCAAATCCATATAAAAACACAAAAGATCATGATAGAATATGATCATTATAACCCTCTCTCATCTAAAAAATAATCCACCTACAAATTTCCATCTCTAAGACTCGATATACTCAATAGTCCAGCTCAAATCAGTTCCTTTTCAAATAAAAAAGGCTAAATAACCAACATAACTGAAATCGTATGGGCGACGATCGTCCAGTTTGGTCTAGGACATCAGATTGCCAATCTGGTAACCCGGGTTCAAATCCCGGTCGTCGCATTCTTTATAGAGAATGTTTCTGTTAACTCTTACCACTCCCACAGGCACAGAAACCAAATTCATCAAAAGGAGAATTACAAATTTCACATTTTTCGAAGAATTTAATATCCCATATGTGTTTTCCAAATAATTTATAATGAGTATCAATTTCCTTCGGAATAGGTGAAGATGTAACAGTATCTTTAGTAGGTTGTAAATCACTATCTTCATAAGATTTTTTTTTGGTTTTAGATTGTCTTTTCATCTTTAATATTTGATTGTTTTAAATTGGACTTGATTATATCTACCGCTTTGGATATGCGTTCTTTTTTGGGAAGTTGAATGAGAAAAATATTGGATGAAGAGATATGTCCATTACTTTTTGGAATAATTCCTAGCAATCCACTTTCATTTAATGCATCAAAAAAGTTCATCGAAGTATTGCCCAGAATTAGGAAATTTTCTTCAATTCCTAAGTCTATAAATTCCAGCTGAATATCTACAAATACATAATGACCATCATAAAAAATATTTAGTAAAACATCAACTACATATTTTTTCCCTATACATTTCTCCATAATAATATCATACAAAGGTTGTTGAACATATATACAAGGAACTTTATTGTTAGCATATTCAATTACTCCAAATCCCTGTTCATGAATATTGCTAATTAAGTCGTTAAGAGTAGTAAATTGTCTAAATTTCACTATCTATAACACAATATATAGATATTTTAGTCTATTCTTAATAGTTTTATTTACAACCAAAAAAAATTCAATAGAGGTTTATCGATTTTGCTAATAAAAATATTTTATTGGTATCAGCCATAGTATGCAGATTACGTTTAATTTTATCATAAATATATAGGATATCAATTATTTTTGATCGATCTAAATTAATAGATACAGAATCGTTTTTTGTAGTTGTAACCTTTGGATAGTTAACATCCTTCACTGTTGTTCCAATATTAAAGACTGTACTTTTCATGTTAGTTAAAGTTGATTCATTTAAAAGCATCGTGATTTGAGATTTTGAACCACTATTATCTTTGTAGATTATGTTGACGGCTTCTTCTTCTAAAGGTAAATAATCTTCATATTTACATTTTATATTATGTCGGTGAAGATAATTTATTAATTCTCTCAATGAGTTTACAATTTCTTTCTTTAGATCCCTAGTGGAGTCGATATGATTTTTAATTTTAATATAATCAGAAATGGATATATCTACCAGGCTTCCCTTTATTTTTAAACCTGGATAGGTTTTACGTAATGTTTCATCCAAAATTTGTTCACTTATTATGGACATTTTTTTGTGACTTGCTGTTTCAAACGCACTATACATTATATTCAATATAGATCTTATATTTCTAAAATCAAAATCTTCATATAATATTTTTATTTGTGAGAAAAGTTCCTTTCTTTGATCATCTGTTATAGTAGTAGGTAGATTATAAAAATTAATATATTCTAATACTATATCGGATATTTCCTCGAAAGAATTTGATCCAGCGAGATCAATTTTATAATTAGCTTTCTCCAGCCTATCATAAACTGAACTATCATCAGAGGCTATCTTTAGATATGAGGAAGGAGTGAGAATTAGCATTAAGACCGTATTGGGTATATGAGCATTAATAATAGCCTTCATAAATGAAAGCGTTTCTTTATTATTATTAAATTCGTCGAATTGATACAAAGAAATTTTATTAAATAATTTTAAATTAATTTTAGATAAAGTTGAAAGGCGATTTATCATATCCATTAAAGTGATTGATTCATTATTTTCAAATTGATTCTCTATGATAGTTTTAATTATAGATATGTCATTTTTCGAAAAATCCGCATCAAGAATATTATCAATGTATCTTAAATTAGGCTCCGATCTATTTTCTAATATCTGAAGAATTTTATTATCAATACCTTTACCTGATAACGATTCAAAAAATCCTAATTTAAATATTTTTTTTGCAATTTTGTTATCTGATTTAATTCGATCTTTTAGATAATAAAGTAATTCTTTTTTCAAAGTATACAAGTACTCAGGTTCAAACCCACTAATCATAGCTTGATAAATACTTGGAATATTTTTTGGGTATATTTGTGACATGTCAAGATAAGAAATGATTGCTTTTTCCTTTATTCCTGAAATTCTTATATTAAGTGTGAGATGTGTTTTTCCTGAACCTACATCTTGAATAACAGTAATTATTCTGAATTTTTCACTAGCGTCACTTGTTTCCGATAGGTTTACAAGATCTTCAATACACGACAAAATAGAATTTTTAGACTCTTGATGCCTTTTTCCACCTAAAATGTGAGCATCCTCTAGATTTGGTGTAGGATTACTTGGAAAAGGATTTTTGTCAAGGTTATATGGATACAATTATAAGCACCTTACATAACCATATACCAAGCCACGAATCATAATTCCCTCATTCCCACCTGTAGATAATTCATATTTTGATCTATCTTCATTAACTAATTGTTCAGCAAGGTCATAGAATTCCTTTTCAGAAATCTCATATTTATGAGAGAGATCGTTTCTAAGAGTGGCTAAAGGAACCCATCCTATTGAATCAGAGTATTTGGATATAGTTAAATCAAAATCTTCACTAAAGTTTTGTAAATTAATTACCTTTTGTGGATTAGAAATACTATTTTCAAAGGCATTTTTATTGGTAGTTGTTGCCAAGATTGAATCCATTATGACAATCATCTTACCTTCTATTTTTTCTACATGTTTATCAAAAGAAGTGGATAAATTTTGAAAAGAAATTTGAATTTCTTTTAGTATTTCAAAAGTATATTTGAATTTTGGATCGGAATCCAAGAGATATTGAAAATAACCTTCTTTATGCCAACAATAATTTGTACTCCCCTTTTTTGTTATAATAATTTTGTTTTGTTTTATCCATGTGTTCAAGATATTATCCAGATTTACTGATGAAAATTCTTTAGTTAGATCAGTTTTTTTCACTCCAGATAAACCTGAAGAAAAAATTTTGTCAAATATTTTTTCTTCTAAAGACATAGACTACAAGTTTGATTTTCGTATAAAAGATCCTTTGTATGTTTATACTATATAATTAGCTAATTTAGTTTAACTTTTAATATAGAATCAAATAAAGATAAATGGAATGATGAAATCCTATTCTGAAACATGATGAAAGCACTAGGGTATCTGACCGAATATAGTTGTATTGTTCATATATTTTCGTTGAAATCATAACATGTTACATTGCCCTCTATACCTATATTTTGTTATTTTCAAACAGCAATGTAAGATCATTTTTACAACAAGCATATATTTTATATCTAATGTAGCATATACATTGCAAATACAGGCAGGAAGAACTGCCTAGGAGACATGGTTAAATAAGCATTCATCACATTGGTGGTAATCGATTGAATAACGGTTTTATCTATTCTATAATACAATCCTTTTTCTTTTGCCTTTGATATATAAACTTACAAGCATCTTTTATATCCCTTATTTTCAGAAAATTCGTAGTATTATTATTATAAATACCCTTTAATTTTGTGTCTAGAACTTTATCGGAAACTTTTACTAGTTTTAGTAGTATATCGTTGTGAATCGGGTATTATCTTGTTAAATTAGATTAAAGATATTCTTAGGTTGTATACTTGTTCATTGTATTATCAATTTGATCACCACTGTTTAGCAGCTATGCAAATATTTGTTGTTGTTAACTTTTCCAAATATTGAATATATTATTGATTGGACTTAAAATATTCAACTGAAGCCTTAGTATATATGACCAAAAAAGTACAGTAATTTATATTAATGATATATTATATAACAGAAATTTATAAGTCTAAATAGTTAAAATGGCAAGCGATATGAAAACTGAATCTGAGAATATCTCCATTGAAGATTTTAGTAAAATTGTCTTAAAACTTGGAAAGATAAAAAAAATTGAATATTTACCGAAGTTGAACAAAGTTTACAAAGCAGAGATAGATCTCGGTTCTGAGGAAAGAATAGTAGTCGTGGGAGCTGCCATGTATTACAAACCGGAAGAATTGGAAGAAAAGTTAGTAATTGTATGTACAAATCTTTCACCTCGGACTATAGGAAATATAGAATCAAAAGGAATGATTTTAGCATTAGATGGAATGGAGGGAAAACCAATTTTTTTAACAATAGATAAAGGGGAAAAAGTTGAATTAGGTTCTAAAGTTCGTTAGTTTTTATAATTTTACATCGTTAATACTAACAATAAGAACTCTAATACTTGTGCAATTAATAATTTAACTCAGAAAAAGCAACAGTGATCACCTAGGAAAGAAATTTGTTATACGAAGTATCTAAATTAAATCTGATCTAAGGACTATTTATGTACTCATCTTTCTATACTAAATGAGTTTTCTTAAGAATATATCGATTACAGGAATTCAATGTTAAATATCGTGTATATCCTCGTTATACATTTTTACTAACTATCAAATTTTTTATTCTATTACTAATCTTTTAGGATTAATTTATTCAAATGATAAATTTTCCTCATTTCACATTTTTTATGTCAAACATCTACATGTATCTACTAAACCATCCATCTTTTACTAAATAAAAATTGTTAAATTTTTTAAAATCTTATTAAACTGAAATTAGTGATTCTAAGATTACATAGCACATAAGATGAAATATTTCGCATTAATATTTACATTCTGCATACTAATC
>JAATVK010000021.1 GCA_014523485.1 Nitrososphaerales archaeon TH5894 | reverse complement strand
TATTCTAGACTTTGCAAGTTTCTTACGAATTTGTAAATTACGCTATAATCTAGATCTGCAAATATTGATTTTGAAGCATAATTGTAGAATTGAAAGACAAGACCTGTAATAGGTAAAGAAAGGTCTTGTTCTTTCGCTGCTTCCATAATAAGAGCTAAATCCTTTTTCATATTTTTCAAATAAAATGAAGGAGAATAATCACCTTTTATCATTTTAGGCCCTTTATTTACACTCAATCCGGTTTTAAAATTAGTACAATTTAATATCTTCAAGTAAAGGTTAGGATCAATTCCATATCTTTCAGCTAATAATAATCCTTCAGATAAAGCCATCGCTATTATGCCAATATTGAGATTAAGCGCCAACTTGATAGCACTTGCTGAGCCTGCTTTATTTCCAATATAAAAAATAGGATCACCTAATTCTTGTAATACATACTTTATTTTCTTAAATGAGATTTCTTCTCCCGATACAATTGGGATAAGTGTACCCGTTAATGCTGCCTTAGGGCCACCCATTACTGGAATACTCATCATTGTTATATTTTTTCTTTTGAATTTCTGATAACAATAAACTGAATCTTTTGGGGAAAGGGTACTAAAGTCGGAAACAATTACATTTTTATTTTTTGTTTCACTTACACCATTTTTATAAAAATATATTTTATTTACTGCTTCAAAATTTGTTACACAAGTTATAATAAAATCGGAATAATCTGCGACCTCCTTGGGTGTATTAAAAACCTTAGCACCTTTTTTTTCTATTGCTAGAGATTTAGAAACATTGCGATTATGAACATTCACTTGAAATCCTTTTCTAATTAAACGTAAGCAAAGATTACTACCCATTAATCCTAATCCAATAATTCCAATTTTCAATAGAATGACATTACTACCTACGATAGAAAAATATTTTTATTTTCATGAAATATTTAAATAAAAATTTTAACAAAAAATTTGGTTATCTTATTGATATCTAATGGATATCTAATGATATCAGGTACTAGAGATAATGGTTGTTATTATGACTATTACTATTTACAATTTATCTCCATCTGTTTGCTTTGGATGCACAAGTATTATATTAAGAATTCTAGTAAAACATTCAACATCGTTCTCTAAATATACAAATCAGACAAGTATAAAGACTGAATTGTTATCTATCTTAGTTTTATAAACCGTTAATGGTTCTTCGGCTGGTAAGTTAAGTGGTCTTCCATCATTAAGATTAAATGCAGACATATGAAGTGGACATGTTACAGATTTTTCTTCTTCATTTAAGAAACCCATAGATAGATCTGCATAAGCATGGGTACAAATCCTATCAGTAGCATATATGGTATTCTTTATATTAACAAGAAGAATTTTTTTGTCATCAATATCAAAATCCATCAACTCTCCTGGTTTGAGAGAATCCAGATCGCAAACTCTTACCCAATCTGACATTATTTATCTACAAAAAAATAAGAGTAATATATGTTACCTATATTTATAGTGTTTTTCAAAAATATCTTCCGTTTCTCGATATCTAGATTTTTCAATTTCAAGGATTTGTTCCATTGCCTCATCTATTTTTAACTTTAACGGTTTACCCAACCATTTATTTTCAATTAAATAATTAATCCAAGCACGTATAGTTGGACCCATTTTTCTTGAGATAGGTTCTAAAAATCCCCCCACTATCTCTCTTTTAGCTGATTCTTCTGAAAGACCACGAGACATAAGATAAAAGATTTGCTTTTCATCTATCTGAGCTACAGAAGCAGAATGTGTAGCCTTAACTTCATTAGACTCTATTTCTAAGCCTGGAATTGCATCAGATTTTGCACCTTTATCTAATAGTATAGCATGTCCTGCTAAATACGATTCAGTAGCCTTCGCATTAGTATGAATTTTTATCATTCCTTTAAAAAGAGACTGTGATGTATCTTTCATTACTGATTTCACTAAAACCTTACCTCGTGTATTAGGAGCTACATGAATTAAATTGGACGTAATGTCAAAGGATTGATTACCGACTCCAAATATAATTTCGACATCTTCTGCTAAAGCTCCTTGCCCTTGCATAATGCTATCAACTTTATACCTCGACAATTGTGACCCAAATAAAGCTAAGGACCAGGACATCTTTCCATCTCTTTCTACATAAGCTTTTCTATTGGAAAAACTAACCGCATCATAATCCATTGATTGTAATGTAACTATCTCGCATTGAGCATTGGGAAGAATATGGGATTCAAGCAATTCGAAATGGGTTTGTTGATATTGGGGATGCTTTGACCGTTGTGAATATAATTCTTGAACTAAAGTAGCTTTTGAAAATTCTTCACATACTACTATGTTTCTAGATATTGATGATAAACCATCCTCTGACAGATAATTCACTATTCTAATAGGATCTTCCAATACAATATTCTTAGGAATCAAGATAAAAAGTCCATCATGAAATGCTGCTGAAGATAAGGCCAAAAATTTGTCCTCGTTGTAATTTAGTTTGTTTTTGTTCAGATATTTTTGTATTATATCAGAGTAATCTCTTAGCGCCTGAGAAGTATTTAAAATAACTATGCCCTTTTTTTCTAACTCATCTGTTACAAATGATTTAAGGATTTTTGAATTTATACATAACACACTTGTAGTTTTATTAAACTCATCCATTCTATCCGAAAAAATATCCAGATCGTTGGAAGATTCACCTTGTAAGTTAGTATCATTAAAAAAAACCTTCTCAGCAATTAATTTATTTGCATTGGAATATTTACTATAAAGTGCCGAGGATTCTAATGGCAAACTTGTATAACTTTTAAAGGCCTCATATCTGGATTGTTTCATCCATGGTGGTTCTCTAAAGTTATCTATAAAATTGTCAAAATTTTTTTCTAGCAAAGATAGTTGGTACATTTTAAGATTATCACTATCAAAAAAAGGTAAGTATTTACTAAACTACTGAATCTAACCTACTGAATCTTCCATTTCTAATTTGACAAGTCGATTTAATTCTACTGCATATTCCATAGGTAATTCCTTTGTAAAGGGTTCTATAAATCCGCCCACTATAAGTGACAAGGCATCAGACTCTGAGAATCCCCTACTCATAAGATAGAAAATTTGATCTTCGCCAATTTTTCCAACACTAGCTTCATGAGAAATCGTTGCATCATCTTCGTTCACTTCGACATACGGATAGGTATCTGTTCTTGATGTCTCATCAAGTAAAAGTGCATCACATCGAACGTTTGACTTGACACCAGTAGCACCCTTTGCAACATGCAATAAACCACGATATGTAGTCCTACCGGATTGTTTACTAACAGACTTGCTTGTAATTCTAGATGTAGTATCAGGAGCTAAATGAACTGCTTTTGCTCCTGCATCTTGATGTTGGTCCGACCCAGCAAAGGCGATCGATATAACTTCTGCATGAGCATTTCTTCCAAGCATATAAACTCCAGGATACTTCATAGTCAATTTACTTCCAATATTTCCGTCAATCCATTCGACTCTAGCATTTTCATAGGCATACGCTCTTTTTGTTACCAAATTATATACATCTTTACTCCAATTTTGAATAGTCGTGTATCTTATTTTTGCATCTTTCTTTGCAATTAATTCAACAACAGCAGAATGCAAGGATTCAGTTGTATAAACAGGAGCAGTACAACCTTCAATATAGTGTACTTCTGATCCTTCGTCAGCAATAATTAAAGTACGTTCAAATTGTCCGATATTTTCAGCATTAATTCTAAAATAAGCTTGTAATGGAAGGTCAATTTTTACATTAGGTGGAACGTAAATAAAAGAACCGCCTGACCATACCGCACTATTTAATGCAGCGAATTTATTGTCTTCTGGTGGTATAACCTTTCCAAAATACTTTTTTAAAATCTCTGGATGTTCTTTAACTGCTGTATCTGTATCCGAAAATATGACTCCTTGTTTAGATAAATCTTCACGTAAGTTATGATATACAGTTTCCGATTCATATTGAGCGCCAACACCAGCTAGGAATTTTTTTTCGGCTTCTGGTATTCCAAGTTTATCAAATGTTTTTCTAACTGAGTCAGGCACATCATCCCAGCTTTTACTTTGCTTTTCTGATGCTTTTGTATAATAAAAAATATTTTGAAAATTGATTTTTGATAAATCGCCCCCCCATACAGGCATAGGTTTATTCATAAAAATGTCATAAGACCTTAATCTAAAATCAAGCATCCATTGTGGTTCATTTTTAATTCTACTTATTTCTTCAATAGTCCCGCGGGAAAGACCTTTCTTACTTGTATATACATATAAGTCAGTAGAGTCCTTAAAATCATATTTACTATAATCCATGTTAAGTTCTTCTGTAGTCATGTATTTCATAACGGCGTTATGTTATATAAATATTACAATCGATACTATTAAAAAAAACATTAATATGAAAATTTTATAAATTTTATTTGAATTTTTATTATTTCATATAAAGATTTTCATAAACTCCTTCTAATGAATGATGTGTAGATTCAGAAAATGGGATATTATATTTAGTGAGCTCTTTACTAGTCAGCGGTCCAATTGATACTATCACTTTTATTTTACAAACTAAAGGTAATAAATCGGAAGAGTGTTTCTTTATAATATTTATAAAATACCTAACATTGGATGGACTAGTGAAAATTAAAGAATCAATTTTTTCTTTTTTAAGAAGATCAATAAATTCGATCCAGACTGGATCAACCTTTGCAGGTGTTACATTATAAATATAGAATTCATTAACGACAAAACCTAGCTTTACGAGTTTCTCTTTGAGAAATTTATCTGCTTTCTTACTCCTCGGAATTATTATCTTAGATTCATATTTACTATTTTTCAATTGGGAGAAGAAATCTATAATTCCTAGAGAAGAGTGATCATGAGGGATCGAATTCACTAATATTCTATGTTTTTTAAGAGAAGTTCTAGTAGATGGGCCAATAGCCACAACATTAAATTTTGAATTCAAATCATAAACTATGTCACTAATTATATTTAAAGTCTCAGCAAATTCAAAGAATACATCAACTGCGTTAGAGCTCAAAAAAATAATATATCCAGAAGACCAATTTGCAATCAGGCGAAAAATTTGGATAAAAACTTTAGAATCAGATCTTACTATGTTTGAAGTTTTTACTACAATTAGGCGAGAGCTATTTTTTTCAATTTTATCAATAAATTTCTTAGAGATAGAACCTTCAGATTTTGTTATTGCAATAATCTTAAAGTTATGATCTATAGATCCGTAATCAATCAAATCCATCTTAGTCGCTCTGATAAAGATACAACTTCACCTATAATAATCACGGCTGGAGGTTGTATAGATGCATTTTTCATTTTCTTTTTTATATTATTGAAATTACCAATTATAATTTTTTGTTCTTTTAGGGTTCCCTTTTCAATTACAGCAATTTTAGTTTCGTCTGGAAGACCATGCTTTTTTAACTTTTTCAGAATAGAGTTCAACTTTTCTACTCCCATAAGAATCACTATGGTATCAACAGCTGTTGCTATTTTATCCCATCTAACACTTTTCTCTTCTTTTGTAGGATCCTCATGACCTGTAACTATTGCAACGGATGATGAAAATTTTCTATGTGTAAGAGGAATACCGGAATAAATGGCTGCACCAATTGCAGAAGATATTCCAGGGATAATTTCAAAATCAATAGCATTTTCGTTTAAAAATTCTGCTTCTTCTCCTCCTCGTCCAAAAATAAAAGGATCTCCTCCTTTGAGTCTTAAAACTTGTTTTCCTGTTAATGCATATTGTAACATAATTTGATTAGTTTTGAATTGATTAATGGTAGGATCACCAGACGAACGTCCTACATATACTTTTGGTGTATCCTCAGGAATTAATTTAAGAATGCCACTACTAACTAAGCGGTCATATAGAATTATATCAGAATTTTTTATTAAATCCCAGCATTTTACCGTAATTAGTGATGGGTCGCCTGGTCCTGCTCCACATATGTATACTTTACCATATTTTTTATTTTTTATTCCATTCATTGAGAGATTTATCCCAACCTTCCGCTAACCTTAAGGCTCCATTCGCTATTAGATAACTAGCAACCATATTACCGACAATTTCCGGTTGATCATAATCACCAATTTTTTTTATAGAAATATGTTCCAAACCATCAGAAGAGAATATTTTAGCATAAAAATTAATTTTATGATTTTTGGGAGATAAATTAGTGTATGCTGCAATTGGAAATCTACAGCCACCTTCAATTTTCGATATAAAAGATCTTTCAGCATTAATCGAAATTCTGGTTGGAACATGCTCAATTTTGTGAAGGAATTTGACTAGTTTTCGATCTGTTTTCCTACATACTAAGGCTAGAGCCCCTTGTCCGGCAGCTGGTAAAAATTTTTTAGGATCGAATCTTTCACTGATATATTGTTCTTTTCCCAGTCTTTTCAATCCTGCTTCAGCTAGAATAATTGCATCATATTCTCCTTTTAAGGCTTTTTCAATTCTAGTATCGATATTACCTCTTAATGGTATTACCTTGAAATCATTTCTAAACGAAATAATTTGAATTGCTCTTCGTAAGCTACTTGTTCCTATGATCGAACCGATGGGAAGTTGATCTAATCTTTTTCTACTTTTACTTATGAGAACATCAATTACCGATTCTCTTTGAGGAATAGACGCTATGACTAAGTCCTCATGAATCGTAGCTGGAACATCTTTAACACTATGAATAGCAAAATCAACATCCTTCTTAACTACTGATTCATTTATTTCTTTTTCAAAGATACCCTTCTTATCTAGATAAAATAATGGTTTCGAGTTGTCTAAATCTCCTCTGGTCTTGATTGGAGTAATTTCATACTCGATAGTTTCATTTTGGTGACTAAGAGCTTTAATTACAATTTGTGTCTGTGCTAAGGCTAATTTACTTCCTCTAGTACCTATACGTAATTTTCGGGTCATTTCATTTAGTATATTTATTTAAAGAATCAGAATAACATTCTATGGTTTTTTCTATATCTTCATCAGAATGAGAATAAGAAATAAAACATGTCTCATACATAGAAGGAGGTATAAAAATATTTTTTTTTAGTAAATCCCAGAATAGATTTTCGAACATCTTGGTATCACATTTTAAAATGTCAAGAGGAGTAGATACTGCGTCTGCGGTAAAAAATATTTGGAATAGAGATCCAATAGAATTTATAGTATAATGTTCAGCAAATTCCTTTACACCGTCTTTAATTCCCATAACTAAAGTATCGCATAGCCTCGCTATAGTAGGATAAATTTTATTTTTATTCTTCAAAAGGCTCTCTACGGTTGTTATTGCTGCTGTTACAGAAACAGGATTTCCTGCATATGTGCTTGCTTGATAAACATTACCAGATGGAGATAGTTGATCCATTATTTCTTTCTTCCCACATATAGCAGCTATAGGAAATCCATTTCCAAAAGATTTAGAGAAGGTAGCAATATCAGGTGTTATGCCAAAAAATTCGCTGCAACCTCCTACAGCTAACCTAAATCCAGTTATGACTTCATCAAAAATTAGCAAGATACCATATTTTTTTGTAATTTTTCTAATTTCTGTTAGGTAATTTTTTTCCGGAAGTAAAAGACCATAATTAGCCAAGACTGGTTCCATAATTAAACAGCTAATATTTTCCGATTCTTTTTTAATTATTCTTTCTAAATCTCCAAAATCATTATATTCCACTAGTAGAGTTTCTTCTGAAATTTCTTGCAGTGAGCCATCAGATGATGGAATTGTTGCTGCTCCTGATCCAGCTTTTACTAAGACATAATCATATGCTCCATGGTATCCTCCTTTAAACTTAAGTATTTTCTTCCGTCTGGTAAAGGCTCGACTTAATCGTATAGCGGTCATTGTTGCTTCAGCACCAGTATTAACTAATCTTACTCTTTCTGCACAGGGTATTATTTTTGTCAGAAGTTCAGCGAGATAAATTTCTTTTTCAGACGGGATACAAAATAAAGTCCCGTTATCGAGTTGAGTTTTTACAGATTCTAAAATGGGTAAATACGCATGTCCAAAGATTAAGGATCCATATCCCATACAATAATCTAGATAGGTTTGGTGATCAGCAGTCACTATTTTACTTCCTAAACCCGAAGAGACGAAAAATGGGTAAGGCCTAAAGAACCTAACAGGACTGTTCACTCCTCCAGGAATCACCTTAATTGCTCGCTGAAATAATTTTTCAGAGCGATCGTTTATCAAGTATGTAATTATTATAATCTATTTATAAGAATCTTATTTTTCTAATAAGACCTTTGCCATTTTTTTGGCAAAGTAAGTTATTATAAGATCAGATCCGGCTCTTTTTATTGAGGAAAGAAATTCTATCATGACATCTGTTTCATTTATCCATCCTTTTTCAGAGGCCGCTTTTATTAAAGCATATTCACCTGAAACACTGTAAGCACATAGTGGAAGATTGAAAAGCTCCCTTGTTTTATAGATTAAATCCAAATAGGGAAGAGCAGGTTTTATCATAATCATATCAGCCCCTTCTTTGATATCTAATTCAATTTCTCGTAATGATTCAAAGGAATTAGTACCTGGCATTTGATACGTTTTTCTATCGCCAAATTTAGGGGTAGAATCCGCGAGGTCACGGAATGGGCTATATAATGGTGAAGCCATTTTTGCTGAATAGGCCATAATGGATGTATCGGCTAAACCAGCATCATTTAGCTGTTTTCTAATTGCAAAAACTTGTCCATCCATCATAGCGGATGGAGCAACTATATCTGCACCACATTTAGCATGACTCTCAGCAATTTTAGAGAGAATTTCTATGGTGGAATCATTATCTACCACATTTTCTCTAATTATCCCACAATGACCTGAATTTGTATACTGACACATGCATACATCCGAGATTACTACAATTCTATCTCCAAAATTTTTCTTTATAGTTTTAATTGCTTTTTGAACTACTCCTTTTTCATTATATGCTGCGTGTGCAGTATTATCTTTTTTAGAGGGAATTCCAAAAACTATTACTCCTTTAATTCCTAGATCTAAAATTTCCGAAACTACATCCACAATTTTTGAAGGAGGAATTCTTTGTATATCGGGCATGGAAGCTACATTTTTCGGATTTTTTAATCCTTCTTCAACAAATAATGGAAAAATTAAATCATCTGATGATATACGCGTTTCTTGTAAAAGGTCACGAAGTGCCTTACTTTTTCTAAGACGCCTTAGTCTAACATTCGGAAAATATGGTCCATTAGCTAGAGAATTATTGGAGGTTTGCTTCATTTTCATAATTAAACAGTTTAGCAGCTAAACGCATTAGTTCCTGCTCATCATCTTTATCATTTTGGAGCTGCCGACGAAGATTATTCATAGGAGTAGACATTATTCCTTCTAAAAGTGCGTGAGAAAATTGTTCAATGATTTTTCCTTCTTGAGGCCCTATTTTTGGTCCAAGGATAGAAAGGGCTTTATTAAGTTCTCTTTTCCTAATTTTATCTACATTCCGAAAAACGGAAACAACAACTGGATCTGCTTTTCTTCGTTTTAATAATAAATCCATATTTTTCATTTCTTCTTCAATAATCTTATCTGCAGACTGAATTTCTTTTTTTCTCCATTGAAGATTTCTTTGAACAATACCTCCTATTTGATCTAGATTAAATAGAAAGACATTATCTATTTGAGAAATACTGTCTTCTACTGTTCTAGGGTTAGATAAATCAAAAATTAATAACGATGTATTTTTTGTGTCCATTGTTTTTTTTATTCTATCATGTGTAAGTAAATAATATGGAGCTGTAGTACTTACGAATATAATATCCATAGAATGTAAAGAAATTAAAGCATCTTCAAACATTATGGGTATACCCGAAAGAGATTCTGCGAATGATTTAGCTCTCTCGTAAGTTCTACTAGTATTCATAAAAGATACATTTCTCTGTTTTAGTGCTTTGGCTATGAGACTCGCACCTTCTCCTGAGCCGATAAGCAGTATTTTCTTATCATTAAGTCTTCCAATTGATTCTTCCGCTAGACTAACTGCTACAGATCCCACCGATACCCGTCCTTTATTGATACCTGTAAGTGATCGCACTTTACTTCCTACCCGTAATGATTTTTCAAAAATGATCGAAAGAAAAGATCCAAGGTAATTATTAGACCGCGAAAATTCATATGATCTTTTTACTTGGCCTAGAATTTGATCTTCACCAATTACCAAAGAATCTAAACCTGCAACTAGTTTTAGTAGATGTCGAATTACCTCTTCACCTTTCACAATCTCTATTATTTTTGAAAATTCTTCTGTTGATAATTTTGAATGATCTGCCCAATAACTAATAATTTTCTGTAAATTTAGTTCTTCCTCTATCACAGCAAAAATTTCTACTCGATTACAAGTTTGTAAAATTAAACATTCTTTCATTTGCAAATGTTCAAGAAAAGTTTCATGAGCACTATTAACATCTTTAAAGGAAAATTTTTCAAGCATATGTATAGGAGCTTCTTTATAAGTTATCCTAAAATTCAGTAAATCAAAAGATTTATTAACTAAGGTCATTTTTTCAAATCACTCCAATGATTTAAGCGCTCAATAGCGGCAACCTTTGCTTCATCTAGTTTGTTCTCGTTTATTAAATTTTGGATATTTTTATCTTTTATTATTGAATAAAGAAATCTTTTACGTTCTATAACGGTTTTAATTTTGGGTCTC
>JAATVK010000210.1 GCA_014523485.1 Nitrososphaerales archaeon TH5894 | reverse complement strand
GATTTCGCAATTCATAGAATCTTTCCTTTGCAATCATCTTGTTTCTCTTTTTGATCTGTTCTTCCTTTCTTAATATGTATGATTACCTCTCCACTTCTACTTTTCCATTCTGTTTTTCATTCTAGCAGTTATATCGTTAAAACGGTGTATAGTTATACCACTTTCCACTGATTGTAGAATTCTAGTTCGGACGAGAGTTTCAGAACCAAGCGCCGGGAGTGGGACTCGAACCCTGCAACTACATTCGCGGGTTTATGTAATTAGAATTTAGAAAATAATGAATAGTTAGATTGTGATATTGTATTTCTTAACATTATTGTTACAAAATTGGCATAATCAACTATTTTCTAAACAAATCTTTAATAATTAGAAATTAAAGTTTTAAGATCAAAATATAAAACGATGATTATTATTGGTTGAACCATTAGAACGTCCTCTGTCATCCTATCTTCATACTCAATTTGTCACTGCTGATGAACATTCTTCTGTTGCTGAAGCAGTTAAAATATTGCAACCAAAGAATGTTGAGATTATTCTAGTTACCTCATCAGATGGAAAATATATTGGAATAGTAACAGATAGTGATATTTTAGAAAAAGTTGTAATGAAAGGAGAGGATTCTGATTTAATATCTATCAAATCCATTATGACATCTCCAATAATAACATTACCTAGCTCAGCTACAGTAAAAGAAGCTATTAAATTAATGCGTGCTCGCAAAATAAAACATCTGCCTGTTACGGATGTTACGAGTAATCAGGAGGGTGAAATACTTGGTACGGTAACACTTGAATATCTTGCAGAAGTAATTCGTATAGCAGTTATTGAGAAAACCTTTAGAAGTTATAGGAAAATTATAAGAGAACATTACAAACCAATTTTCGCAAATGTAGCCATTATATTGCAATTTGCCGGATTACTAATGGTTGTACCTGCCTTACTAGGTACTTTTTTAGGTGAATTGCAATCTTCAATTGGCATTTACTTGGCATTTGTAGGAATGTCCTTAACTGGGTATATTCTTAATACATTAGGAGAAAAAAGCCCACTCAATCTAAAACAATCATCTATTGTTGTTGTATTAAGTTTTGTATTGTTGAGCTTATTTGGAACTATACCCTACATGTATATCAATCCATTTTGGCAGGGAATTGATCCATTTTCTCTTTTTGCAAGTTCTTTCTTGGAAAGTACATCAGGTTTTACAACTACAGGGATTTCTACAATAACTCACCCTGAAGATTTGCCTGATAGTTTTTCATTTTATCGCTCTTTTACAGAATGGGTTGGTGGATTAAGTTTTGTATATTTAGTTATGGCTTTGTACTATCCAGAAACAAAACTAGCAGGAATGAAAAGTTTGATGAGTAGTGGAATACTAAGATTTAAACAGTTACTTACTACTATCAGTATTATTTTTGTAATATATGCAATAATTATTGTTTTATTGTTATTTGTTTTTGGACATACAGATTTACTAAATTCAATATCGTTAGCTTTTGCCACACTCACTAGTGGTGGATTTGTACCTACTGCAACAGTTCTAACTTTAGAAAATCCCATTACTCTAATTGTTATTATGGGGGGAATGATACTTGCAGCGTTACCTTTTGCGTTTCATTTTGGTATTTTCAGTAAAGAGGTTGAGGCAACAAGGGAAGTTAAAGAAATCCTAATATATATAATAATTATTGCCTGTGCTGTTTTTTTGTTTATGTTTATAGAGAAATCATTTTCAGAAAAAGAATGGCTCTCTTCTGTATTTCATGTAATTAGTGCTTCTACAACCACTGGCTTCCAATTTATTGATTTATCTCTTTTATCTGTTAACGGTAAAATTTTGTTAATTGTAATAATGCTCATAGGAGGAACGGCATTTTCGACTGCTGGTGGTATAAAAATAGCAAGACTAATGCTAATTATAGAAAAAATTATTGACAATAGAAAACATGCATCCACTACGTTGAAGAGTAAAAATAATCATGCTACTATACCTTCATTTATTTCAGCAACCGCAATTCAATTTCGTAGAAGAATTAAGCCAATTTCTAATCTACATATTGCAGAAGAAAATAATAAACAAATGAAATGTGTAGTCCCTTTAGATAAGTACAAATTTAATATTCTTTCTGATAAAGCTTTTAAAGAGGCTTTGTTCGTTATAGTTCTTTACATCTTATTTGCATTTATTACTGCAATATGTATCTATTATATAGCTAATAATAGTCCAAGTTTTATCGATACAGTATTTGAAACAGCTTCTACTATTTCTAATACAGGATTTTCCACAGGAATAACAACGATGGGTTTGGACTCAATTTCTAAATTGATATTATCTTTTAATATGATAATGGGCAGATTTGAAATAATAGCTATATTATACATATTTATCTCAAAGCTAAGAAGATAAAATTCATGACTATTTCCCATACGTTAACGGACGTGAAGGTTAATTTCACCATTATATACCTATTTAAGAAATTATCCCATCTTTTTTCCCAAGAATATTATAATCGGCGTTAAGTTTAAGCTTAACTATATATTTCAATAATAGATTTATGTTAGTTTTAATATAGTGTGATGAATTGCTTTTGCCAATACAAATATAAGGAAACCTAGTGAAAGCCATGAAATGATATAAGGAATTATCTTTGTAATAATAATTTTCATTATTTATAAAATATCTTTATGATGATTAAAATAATAAATTTTTAAACCATTTTTATACGAACAATATTAGTAGCGGTTATTGTCAAAAACAATATTAGTAGCGGTTATTGTCAAAGCCTATGGAAAAAAAGAAGTAGTATTAGCATGTTTGTTATTTCGAGTATTAATTGTACTAACTACATTACATAACAATCTTAAATTTTATTCTATCATTAAATTATTCTAATCGAAAATAAGCACAACTATTATAATGCTAATATATAAACGAATAATGCATATTTGAAATTTCCTAATTATAATTTAGTTTCTATCCTAATAACTCCGATACTATTTTTTATGTTATTCTATAATACTAATTTTGTTGAAGATCATAGTAATAATAACTACAGTCTCAATGTTTTACAAAATTCTTATTCAATTGAAGAAGATGATGAAGATGATGATAACGATAAAGATAAAGATGCGTCTAATAATAATAAGGGAAAACCTATTTTTAATTTTGTAGCCGTTGGAGATTGGGATTGTACAGGTGAAACAGAAGATACAGTAGATAATATTATTGATCAAGATCCAGAACTAGTTTTAGCTCTTGGTGATTTCTCATATAGCGGAGATGCGGATTGCTGGTTTGATTTAATAGAACCGATAGTAGATAAAACCAAAATTGTGTTGGGAAATCATGAAGATGAAGATGATTATCTGGGTTTTTTTGGTTTAAAAGAACAATACTATTCTTTTAATGAGAAAAATATTCATTTTTTAGCATTATCAACGGAAACCGATTTTGATGAAGACTCTAAACAATATCAATTTGCAAAACAAGATCTTGAAAGATATTCTAAAGATCCATTTATTGATTGGATTATTGTATACTATCATCGACATATTTATGGATCTGGTTCTCTTGAAGAGGATACAGATTTTAAAGAAATTTACCATCCTCTTTTTGATAAATATAAAGTAGATTTGGCTTTACAAGGTCATCTTCATGTCTATGAAAGAACATATCCAATTACTTTTAACAGTGATGATGATGATGAACCAATAGTACAAGATCCTTCTCCGAATATATATAAAAATCCAAAGGGAACAATATTTTTGACTATAGGAACTGGAGGGGCACATGATATGCCACTCTCTTCTTTAAAAGATTTTTCTGCCGAAGGAATCGCTGGTGAGTTTGGGATAGCAAATATTGAAATAGAAAACGATCAAACTCCTCTGTCAGGAGAATTTATTAAAAATGGAAAGAAACAAAAAATTCTGGATGAATTTAAAATAATAAAAGAATGATATAAATGAATACAACATGAGAATAATGTGTTTTGTTTAATTTATCCAAATTCTTTCTTTAACAATAATCATGACGTGGTATAACTAATCTATTATCTTTGAACAAACAAGCCTTTCTTAACTTATGTTTTTTAATAATTGAGATTCAAATATATGTTATAATTTATCAATTTGTAGATCAAAACTATAAACAATTAAAATAAATATTATATTTTCTAAACAAGATATATTTTTAAGAGACTGAATAGTTACAGAACAATTTTATTATATTTGAACTTTTATTAATAAATTGGAAAAAAATAATATTTTAAAGGTTACTTCAATTGTTACTATAACCATTTTTGTTATTTCATTTTCTATGGTTGATCAGCTATCGAGTGTTTTTGCCCACAGTTTTAACACTGATGATGCATCCTATTTTCTAGGTTTAGATAAACGAACCAAAGTTGAATTAGAGCTTGCGGAGAAAAATTATCCTCTAAATATTACATTATCTATGGATCATACTGATAATGCCGCAAGATTAGTATATGATATTTATTATATTGACGAGGACATTGTGGAAGATAGTGATTTTACTAAAAGATATAACAAAGAGATTACATCTTCTAATTCAACTACCTATGCGCTAGTTGTTGCTGACCTTTTAGATGAAGTATTAAGGGAATATGCAGAAGCAATAGTAGTTGATATAGATCTTACTAATATGTCGAATTTAGCATTGTTAGATAATATGAAAAATCTTACAACCCAGGCTGCTAGATCTGAAAATGATGCTCCTACTTTAAATTACACTAAATTCTTTTCAAATAATAATCCAATAGTTAATTATGCAAATTATGAAACAGCAAAGGCATTATTAGTGGAAATTAAAGATATATTTGATAACCAGCTAAAATTATCATCCAATAATTTTACAAATCAATCCATAGATGTTATTTTAACATTGGAAAAGGATCTTGGGAAATTATCTAATCTAGTTAATAAAAATAATGGTTCACCAGCAGAGTTGATGGAATTAGTTCATTTACAAATACATCCATCTTTGCAGACAGGATTTGGATTAAAAACAAAAATGAATATGGATGGGATGAGCACAAACATGAATGGACAAATGAACATAAACATGAGCAGATTAATGAACATGTAATAAGTTGCAACTATATATTATAGCTTTTTCTCTAGACAATATAATATGTTGTATAAATTACTTTGTAAAATAATTTTCAATGCAAAAACAGAATTTAATTTTAATTAGAATGTGATGATGTATTAAAATTTAATATTAACAATCTACAAATTTATAGTAAAAGAATCTGTTTGTTGTTATACTATTAAAATCTATATTAATTTTATAGAATATATTTGTGAATACGATAAATATACCTTTGATATAATATTATTAAATTATGCAACATTGTGTAGTAATAATTATATTCCAAAATCTTAAATGTATTTTTTTTATAGCTAGTTTTAATAAAAATCTTATTGTACAAAAAATCAATCTAATATATTTTACAATTTCAGATATTTCACAATATCTTATTACTTCTCAAATATGGTAAGGAGGTAAAATTAACTTGAAACTTTACATTGTAGCAACGCTATCACTTTTCATCCTACTTATTGCAATGGTAGTATCGGACAATACTGATCTTGCTTTTGCAAAAAAAGATGATTCCAACTCAAAGAAAAAGATTGAATTGTGTTGTACTTGGGGGGATTCTTTAAATGATGGAGTACTGACATTTTCCATTAAGAATGGAGGCTCAGACTCCGCTAAAATTGTAAAACTAGCTATAAATGATTGGGAAGAAGCACTCAATGGAGTAGTAAAATTCAAATATATAAAGGATGATAATGCTGATTCTGATATTGAAATTGAATTTAAAAAGGGTAAAGGAAAAAAAGTTGGAAAAGCCGTAACATTTTTCGATCATTTTGGACTTATTGATCATGTAGAAATTTCAATCTCAAAAAAATCATATGGTTTCACATTAGATAAACGTACTTTAGAACATGTTGCAAAACATGAGTTTGGTCATGCTCTTGGTCTAGGACATGCAGAATTTAAAAATACTTTGATGTCTCCCAATGTAGATGAAGTTATAACAAAAATATCTGCATGTGAATTGGAATCCGTCAGATATGCTAATAATTGGAAATTTATTGATGATAAGAATTCTCCTCAGCCTTTCGCTAAAGAGGGTTTTAAGTGCAAGAAAGATTAACCTTGTCAACACAACTACTTTCTTCTAGATAGCTTTTTTCTATCTTTTTGGATTTGTCTCTTCTCAGTTTATTAGTAAATATATAGTAAATAGTTGTCTATATATTTTAAAATTTTAATATTGATATATACCTATCTCACTAGAATGATTACAATCATAATCTGTTCTAAAGTGTGACTTGCCACTATCTGTAACATAAATATAGCCTTCAGAGTCCATTGCTATATCATGTGGAATTAGGACTTGATCATCTTTACACACCCAAGCAATCTCCACATTGTTATAAAGTTACCATCGCTGTCAAATTTTTGTACTCTAGGAAATACTTGATCACTAACGTATGAATAATTTAAATAGATTTATTACAAACAGGAATCACTTTCAATAATTGACAAATAATGTATTCTTTCAAAATTTAATTTAAACTTAAGTATTATGTAGTAGTAATAATTTACCTGGACAGATTATAGGTTAAAGTCATTCCGTAATATTATATGTGGTTTTATTATCAAATTTTGATATGGCTATTAATTCTAATATATTTCTTATTTCCACTTTACTTGTTTTTATATTTTCAATACTACCAAATAATTGGTTTAATTTATTTGATGAAATATATGGACATGGTCTTAGTAGAGATGAATCACTTCCTTTTGATATTTTTGGTAAACAAATTGCAATTGAAGGAATATTGGATCCTCCTTTTTTAAATGAAGGCAACCAAAATCCTACTTTTATAGTTCGAACGCATGACGAAAAAACTAATGAAACTATAAAAAATATCAATTATAGGATAATAGCTAAATTTAAGAATGAAACCATAATGGATCAACGATTCCATTCATTAGATGGATTCATTTTAGCAAATCTTATTCCATTTAATAATTCTAATATTCATGAAATAATTTTAAAAAATAAAGATCAAGAATATATATCAAACACTGATCTAGTAGAAGTAAGTTCAAAGAATCCAGTTACATTAAAAAGTAAATTACTTGCAGATGGTGGATTATACGATATATCCATAACTCTTGAAAAATCAAGTAAAGGTTTAAAATTAGATTCTGATAAAAAAATAGATCAATTTGTCAATCTTATTTATTTACTTATCTTAACTTTTTATATTGCTTAATAAAATTAAAGTTCTGTCTATCTTTTTTGGTTCTTAATATTATATACTAGATTATTTTAAAAACTTGAAGAACAGGTTAATCAATCAACAAATATAAGAGTTTATTGATTATGTAGGTTTTGATACAT
>JAATVK010000209.1 GCA_014523485.1 Nitrososphaerales archaeon TH5894 | reverse complement strand
TCCTCCAGAGAAACCTTCATTTAAATATCTTCCGAGAAATGATTGATCTAAGCCCACATAATTTAGATTTTTTTTAACATATTCATGAAACTCTTTAACGGTAAGGAAAACTTCTCTATCTTTTTGATCTTCTGTTAAAGACTTGTTTAAAGTATTATAAGCATTTCTTAAAAAATGACTGTAACCCACACCTGAAATCTCAATGGGGTACTGAAATCCTAAAAATATTCCTTGTTTAGCTCTTTCGTCAGTAGATAATTCTAAGATGCTTTTTCCTTTAACAATAATTTCACCAGAAGTAACAGAATATTTTGGATGTCCTAAGAGTACATTTGCAAAGGTGCTTTTACCTGACCCATTTACACCCATAATAGCATGTACTTCATTTTTATCAATTTCTAGATTTAAACCATTTAGTATCTTTTTTCCGTCGATACTTACATTCAGATCTTTAACCTGTAAAAAAACCATAGTCTAATAATCTTATTAATTACATATAAAGCATTCATTATCTGAAAATTTGGTAGATTATCTAGTAAAACATGGATAACCTTGAAAATTTCAATAAATGTCTTATATAAAAATAAAGTGGTTGGTTATTTATCAGTTACTCAACCTTTAAGCTACCTGTCATATAGGGATGAACTGTACAATAATATGTGTATTCACCTGCATCAATTTCTTCAGTTTGTAAAATTCCTGCTTCTCCTCCCATAATTAAACTCGTATCGAATATTTTTGCTGAATTTGGATCGTTCGCTCCTTCACCATTTGTAACTGTATGAGGAAGAGAATCAGCA
Source organism: Nitrososphaerales archaeon TH5894 (assembly GCA_014523485.1). GTDB lineage: Archaea > Thermoproteota > Nitrososphaeria > Nitrososphaerales > Nitrososphaeraceae > TH1177. Next base: position 1,528 of record JAATVK010000209.1, on the reverse strand, counting down.
TTTTCGACTTTTATGATATTGCCTTTTTTAACTGAAAGTTCTTTTGGATCATAGTCCGGATTACCTTGTGTTGCAGCACCTTCAAGAATTGTCAATGTCGCGTCAGCTTTAACAGTTGCAGGATCTACTTTTGATTCTGTACTTGAACTAGCTTGTGCTGTCGGTGGAGGAGGAGGAAGATCTTGTCTATAGATTGATTTTGTATTCCCGGGTGTAGGTGGAAGATCAGAAAATAGAGTAAATGAAATTACTCCAACAATTGCACCTATTCCCAATATTCCTAAAAAAATAATCTTTTCATTGAGTCCCATTTAACTGATCATGGATTCGAATAAGGTCTTAATTAATTTTTTCAAATAAATACTCAAGTTTGAGCAAATTTTAATTATTTTTATTACTTAATGTAAATCAAAGTTGTTATATATTTAAATTGAAAATAAAGATAATAAAATATTATAAATTAGAATATATTGATTAAGAAGTTCTGCATTTATAATAATAGATTTAAAAACGATACAATTATTATAATATTTATAATTCTAAAAATAATGAAAGAAATGCCTGCTTATACAAAATGTTCTATCTGTAACAATTAAATTTCTTTATTTAGATATAAAGCAATGAAACAATGGAATATTCATGGATATTTATGTAATGATTGTTATTCTAAAAAGTTAACAGAACACTATATTTATAGAAAAGAAAATAGTAATTATAATAAAAAAACTGATTTATAATTTACTAATTAATCTTTTATGATTAGAATATTGAATCATATTAGAATTTACATAGATCAATTCAATTCAATTTATTCTTACGTTAGAATCTATTGATATCATAACCTCGTTTATATTGTAGTAGTCGGTAGATTTTTAAGAGTGCATTGGACAAAAATCTTGAATTACTATTGGACTTATCTATAAATATTTTGGAAAAGACAGATGAAAAAATAATACTAAAATTTAATAATATTCCAAGACAGTATTTGAATGCTATCAGAAGGATCGCGATCAGCGAAGTTCCAACATTAGCAATTGACGATGTAGTTATTCTAGAAAATTCATCGGTTATGCATGATGAGGCAATAGCTCATAGATTGGGATTAATTCCTTTAAGAACGGAATTAAATAGATTTGTATTTTCAAATCAGTGCGATTGTAACAATACATTGGGTTGTTCTAAATGTCGTATATTGTTGATTTTAGATGCCGAATCCTCAGAAAAAACACGACTTGTATTGTCTGGCGACTTGGTATCAGAAGATGAATATGTGAAACCGGTAAGTAAAAGTATACCAATAATTACTCTTGCCCCTGGACAAAAATTAAAATTCGAAGCCTATGCAAGATTAGGCACAGGAAAAGATCATGCAAAGTGGCAACCTACATCTTCAGCTGTTGTTAAAGATGGTAATGACAAAGACGAAACAATCCTTATAATTGAAACTACCGGTTCATTAACTGCAGAAGAAACTATAAAAACAGCATTAAAAATTATAAATTCTAAAATAAATAATTTTGGTGATATA
>JAATVK010000208.1 GCA_014523485.1 Nitrososphaerales archaeon TH5894 | reverse complement strand
CTTGATAGTTTTAATTCTTTTAGACAAATCTTTTTGATAAAATCTTTTTCTGTAACAATCCCGATGGGTTGATCATCAGATAAAACAATTATAGAGCTTACTCCCTTTTCAGTCATCAACTGCGCTGCTTTTAACGCAGTTTCATTTTCAGATATTGTGAGCAGATCTTTTATCATTATATCCCTTACAGATTCAATCATAGCAATGAAATGTATTATAAAATTGAAAACCTTATAATTCTATCAATTTAATAGTATTTCTTTAACATACTTTTTTTTGACCCAAAAATATTAATCCTATAAATGTTTTTTTAGAATATTCAAATGCAAAAAATTGCAATTCCAATCTTTCCCGGAAGCAATTGTGATAGGGATATATATCATGTCTTAACAAATTTATATAATATAAAAACTGATTTTATATGGCATAAAAAAGAAAAGATAAAAAATTATGATGCAATAATTATTCCTGGTGGTTTTTCTTTTGGTGATAGACTAAGAGCAGGAATCATCGCTGCTCATAGTCCTATAATCAAAGAAGTGAAAAGACTGGGCAAAGATGGAGTTCCTATATTGGGAATTTGTAATGGATTCCAAATTTTAGTTGAATCTGAATTACTTCCGGGCTCATTAATTAAGAATAAATCCCTTAATTTTACTTGTAAATGGACAGATCTGAAGGTTAGAAATACACATACACCTTTTACATCTAAATTTAAAATGAATGAATTATTTAAAATTCCTATTGCTAATGGAGAAGGAAGATATATTTTAAATCAGGATCAGTTAAAAGAGATTAAAAAAAAAGATCAGATAGTTTTTAGTTATCATAATGACGATCCTAATGGTTCTCTTGATGCTATTGCGGGAGTTAGTAATGATGCTAAAAATATTGTAGGAATGATGCCTCATCCTGAAAGAACGTGTCAACGTGAATTGAAATTATTTGGATTGTCAAATTCGGCTATGAAAATTTTTGATTCATTAATTGCATATATAAAAAAAATAAGCTCATAAATAGTGGAACTATCATAGATAGTATTTGGAAATCTTAAGTCATTCAGAATTACAATATCTCAAAAAAAAATTAAAGCATGAACCAAATTTTTTAGAAAAAGAAATTGTGGGAGCTCAATGGTCAGAACATTGTTCATATAAATCTTCTAAAAAATATATCCAATTATTATCTTCTGATGCGGAAAGGATCATAAAAGGGCCGGGCTATGATGCAGGAATCATTGATGTCGGTAATGGTGATGTAATCACCATACACATAGAAAGTCATAATCATCCATCAGCTGTTGAACCCTATGGAGGTGCCGCTACAGGAGTGGGAGGAATAATACGTGACATTATTTCTATGGGAACTATGCCAATTGCTATACTAAATGCCTTACGATTTGGACACATAACTTCGCCATTTGCCTCAAAGGAAATCAAAATATCAAGAAGAGAAAATAATGAATTATATTCACATTCTAAATGGCTATTGAAAAATGTGGTAAGAGGAATAGCTGATTATGGAAATTGTATAGGAATTCCTACAGTAGGAGGTGAGGTTGAATTTGATGAATCTTTCACAAATTATTGTTTAGTTGATGTTGCAGCAATAGGATTTGGAAAAAAAAAGAATTTGATAAAGAATATTATCCAAGAAAATGATATTATCATCCTAGCAGGCAGTAGTACTGGGAGAGATGGCATCCATGGTGCATCATTTGCATCTAAGGATTTGGCAAAAGAAGATCGATCTGCCGTTCAAATACCTGATCCTTTTATGGAGAAATTATTAATTGAAGTCACTAAAGAAGCTATTGAAGCTGATATTCTAAAAGCTGTGAAAGATCTGGGAGGAGGAGGCTTGTCTTGTTGCCTTTCGGAAACTTCCGCCAATTTAAATAAAGGTTTTGACATTGATCTGGATAAAGTTCCTGTTAAATATCGTGATATGGAACCTCAAGAAATCATGATCTCTGAATCACAAGAAAGAATGTTATATATCACTAACGAATGGAATTTTAAAAGTTTTGCAAAAATACTTAATAAATATGAGGTTCCCTTCGCTATAATTGGGAGAGTTAAAAATCATAAAAACCTTGTAATATATAAAAATGGAAAAACTATTGCAAAAATGCCTTCACATTTGATTGCATATGCTCCATTGTTGAATAGAAATAGTAAAAAGCCTAAATATATTGATAATTTGAGCGTCAAGAAAATCTTTTTGAAGCTTCCATATAACCTGAATAAAACCCTTCTAAATATGCTGGCTAATCCTACTATTGCCTTGAAGCATTGGATATTTCAGCAATTTGATCATGAAATAGGACTAAGAACTATTGTGAGGCCAGGAATAACAGATTGTGCAGTCATAAAATTAGCAAATGATAAATTCTTGGCAGCAACCCTAGATGGAAATTCCAAACTATGTTATCAAGATCCTTATGAAGGTACTTTATCATGTCTTTCTGAAGCCAGAGCAAATATAATTTCCTCAGGTGGAAACCCAATAGGAATAGTTGATCATCTACAATTTGGAAATCCTGAAAACCCAGAAATTTTTTGGTCATTTCAAAAATGTATAAAAGCAATGATTGATTTTAGCAGTTTCAATAAAATTCCAATTGTTGGTGGGAAAGTCAGTTTTTATAATGAAACTAAAATTGGACCTATAAAACCCTCGCCAGTAATAGGAATGTTGGGTCTTATCGAAAGCATGAAATGTATCTCGAAAATTCGTCCATCTCCTGGGGACACATTATATATCGTAGGAATCACGGGTAATGAAATGGGTGGTTCAGAATATTTCCAGTACCTAAATGGAGTAATAGGGGGGATTGTTCCAAAACTAGATTTACAAATTGACTCCATTAACTCAGAGATAATTTTAAAAATTAATAGAGAACATTTAATTAGTTGTTCTCACGATTGTTCAAAGGGAGGCCTCTCTATAACATTGACAGAGATGGCAATTGATTCTACTTGTGGAATCAACATTGACTTAGATAAGGTACCTCATAGCTGTGAAAGAATAGATTTTCTTCTTTTTTCTGAAACCCCTTCGAGATTTATCATTGGAACAGAAAATGAAGAGAAACTTGAAAAAGCATTTTCTAGATATAAAAACTTAAAATATTCAAAAATTGGCAAAGTCATGGATGATGGAGATAATATTACATTTGCTTCAAAAAATAAAAAAATTATAAATTTAGAAATGGAAATCGCAAAAAAATATTATGAAAATTTAACCTCAATTATGGAAAATTAGTGAATTAAATTAAGGGGGATTTATTTTGTTAAAAGACTTTACTGACAAGACATATGATTAAAATATTTTGACAGCTTAATTAATGGTATATTGAAATGGTAACAGAAAATTGCGGTGTTGTAGGTGTTTTTTCTTTAGATCAACATAATGTCATTCCTTTTCTCATTGATTCTTTACGGGCTCTTCAGCATAGGGGTCAAGAATCATGGGGAATAGCTATACCTAAAAAGAAACCATTCAGACAACTAGGTCTGGTTTCGAAATATGCGGATCATTTTAAGAATATTGCTAGAACTTACAAATCAAATGCTGGAATAGGTCATGTTAGGTATTCTACTTTTGGAAAGAGTACTATAGAAAATGCTCAGCCTTTAAAAGTTAAAGATTTGTGTATTGCTCATAATGGAACAATTGCAAATGTTGAAGAATTGGCAAATATGGTTGGAGGTTGTACCTTTACCCCCCAAACAATGAGTGATACCTTTATTGCCGCTAAAAGGCTTGTAGAGCATCTTTCTATTAAGATGAATGTAACGGATGCTATAAAAATTTTAAAAAAAGAGATGATAGGTTCGTTTTGTTTCACCTTTATGACCGACAATGGATCTGTTTATGCTGCAAGAGATTCAAAAGGTTTTAGACCATTGGTTTTGGGATTTCACAAAGAGACAAATACATATATTGTTGCATCGGAATCCTGTGCCTTTTCTGCACTGGGGGCTTATTTAATAAGAGACGTAGAACCAGGAGAATTAATTAAAATAAATATGAATGGTTTACAAACTGAAAAATTTTCTTCCGATAAACCTCATGCCCATTGTGCGTTTGAATATACATACTTTGCCCATCCAGTAAGTATAATGGAAGGTGTGAATATATATGCGGCTAGAAAAAGGATGGGAGAAATTTTGGGTAAGATGTTCTCAATTCCTTCAGCAGACTTGGTCGTTCCAGTTCCTGATTCCGCAAGGCCAGCAGCATTAGGGTATGCGCAACAAACAGGATTACCTTTTGAGGAAGGATTAGTGAAGGATAGACATATCAATAAAGGTGCATTAAGGAGTTTTATCGAACCATATCAATCTGATAGAATCGAAATAAATAAAGGAATACTTCCTATCAAAGACATTATTGAAGGTAAAAATGTGGTAATAATCGACGACAGTATAATTCGAGGTACCAGCTCCGCATCTATTATTCATACCCTGAGAGAAGCAGGAGCCAACAAAATCTATATGATAGTTACTTATCCTCCTGTTCAGTTTCCTTGTTACGCAGGCATAGATTTTCCTTCTATGGATGAACTATTAGCAAATCATAAATTTGTAAATAATGGACAAAAATTAGGACTGAATGAAAAAATAAGTAAATTAATTGGTGCGGATAAAGTATTCTATAACGATACAAAAAATCTTGCTAAAGCAATAGGGATACCAGAAGAAGAATTATGTTTTACCTGTTCAACTGGAAATTATAGTTCTCTAGGGATAACACCAAAGTTTAGAACAAGAAAAGAAGTAAAAGGAGAATGAAAGTTTCTCTAAATATTTTTTTGAAAGGATAAGATTGAAAACGTTAAAATTCTACTATGATCTCATTAATTAAAGCTTTTGCAATTGATATTGATGGTACTTTGACTGAGAATGGTGGAGGGATGATACATCTTCCTGCTATGCAAAATCTTAGAACATTAGAAAAATTAGGTTATAGAATTATCTATGTAACAGGCCGATCTTCTGTCGAAGCCTACATGTTATCTGTATTTGGAGGGACGACTAAAATAGCAGTGGGGGAAAATGGAGGCGTTGTTACTATCAGTCCGACTAAACATATTCTTCTGGGAAACAAGGAGAAATGTATGTATGGATATAGAATCTTAACAAGAAAATTGGAAAATGTTAAATTAAAAAATGTTTTTGATCGAATGACAGAGGTCGTATTAGAGAGGTCTTTCGACATTGAAGTAGGAAAGCAAATCCTTAAAGATAATAACCTTAGTTTAGATCTAAGTGATAGCAAATATTCCTTTCATATTAACAATATAGGAATCAATAAGGCGACTGGTCTGGCAAAAGCATTAGAAATTTTGAGAATAAAACCTTCTGAAACAGTAACAATTGGAGATAGTGAAACTGATATTCCTTTGTTTCAATTTTGTGCTTTTGGCATTGCACTCAATCATGCGGACGAAATTGTAAAATCTAAGGCTAATTATGTCGTCTCTGAAAATTCAGGAAAAGGCCTAGTGGAAGCATTAGATTATATTGCGTTAAATTTTTTTGGTAAAAATGCTATCAAATGACCCTAAAAGAAGTAATCAACCAAATTAGGCAACTCGTTAATCAGGCTTTAATGGACCTACAATATGATAATATAGAATATGATGTTTCCGAACCTCCAAAAACAGATTTCGGTGATTTAACAACAAATATTGCTTTTTTACTGAGCAAAAGGATACATAAAAAACCTAATGAAATTGCTAGGGAACTTGTTTACAATTCTATTAATTATCAGTTAAAAAAAATAGGAAAACATTCTTTGATTTTAAATGCAAATGCTCACATATCTGGTCATATTAACTTTAACATTAATTATACCAGTTTCAATAACTTTCTCTTAAAATTATTTAAACAAAATAAATCATTGATACCAAATATTGGTGATAATAATAAAATAGTCATTGAACATACTAGTGTAAATCCAAATAAAGCCTTACATATTGGACACATTAGGAATGTGATAATAGGTGATTCCTTATATAGGTTATTTAAATTGACAAATCACAAAACTATTGTATTAAACTATATAGATGACTCAGGTGTCCAAGTTGCAGATCTTATTGTCGCCTTTAAGTTTGCTGATTTTAGTTCTGATAATATCAAAAAAAAAATTAAATTTGACCAATATTGTGGAGAAATATATGTTAAAATGAATGAATTGTATAATAATAATTTAGAATTAATTGAGAAAAGGAAATTGATTATTAAAGAGATAGAACAAGGAAACACAGAATTAGCTCAATTTACAAATTACATAGTTGATAAAATAGTAAAACAACAACTTGAATCTTGCTGGAGGATCAAATCTAGATACGACTTACTTGTTATAGAATCACAAATCTTATTATCAAAGCTTTGGGAAAAAACATTTCATTTGTTGAAAGAGAAAAATATCATATATTATTCAACAACAGGTAAAAATGTAAATTGTTGGGTACTTAGGGATGAACAAAATGAAGAGAAGGTAGTAATAAGAAGTGATGGTACTGTTACATATATTGCAAAAGATATTTCATTTGCAGTATGGAAATTAAATTTAGTAGACGATCCCTTTACATATACCAAATTTTCTTTACAATGGGATAAATCTATTTTATGGAAAACTATTTTAAAATCAGAAAATACCAATACTCACTTAAACCCAATTGAAATATTTTTCATGGAAAAGAGACCTAATAAAGTAATAACCATAATCGATTCTAGACAGGAACGATTACAAAAAATAATTTCTAGAGTTATAAGTGATATAGATCCAAGTACTAATAGATACGTATATCTTGGATATGAGACGGTTGCTCTGAGCTCTAATAGTGTTCACGATATTGGAATGAAATTAGATAATATAAACAAGAAAATTATTCATATGTCAGGTAGAAAAGGAATTTTTATTAATGCTGATACTATATTGGATGAATTGCACAGTAAGGCCAGTTATGAAGTCAAGAAAAGAAACCCTGATTTCGATGATACTACGATTAATGAGATCGCGGAAGGAATTGCCGTTTCCGCAATTAGATACAACTTGCTCAGACAGGATTTAGATAAAATGATAACATTTGATATGAAAGAAGCATTAAACCTTGATGGAGATACTTCTTTATATTTACAATATTCATTTGCACGCGCTATGAGAATTATAGAAAAAGGTGATGGCTCTCTAGGAGAATTTTATAATATAAATAATGATAAAATAAGATGTGATCTTTTAAACCACCATATTGAGCGAGATCTTATTAAAGAGATATCAAAGTTTAACATAATTATAGAAGAATCATTAAATACCCTGAATCCAAAAATTTTAACAAAATATGCAAATAAATTATGTACTAGATTCAATTCGTTTTATGAGAATATACCTGTTTTAGGTGCAGAGGTAATTTTGAAATTAAGCAGACTAATGCTAGTAAAAATATTTGTAAACGTTCTCGCTAATCTTTTCGAAATTTTAGGAATAGAATCTTTTCCAAGAATATGAACATTCAACTCATGTATTTTTATAATAAATATTAATTGTAGATTATTTAAAGTAAATAATATGAAAATCACTGTAGGTAACTACGTATTACTTTATCATACCATGAATAAGAAGTGGCTTATAAAAGTAGAAGAAGAAAAAATGATGCATACGCACTTAGGAATTATTGACATTTCTTCAATAATTGGCTTGGAATATGGTACGTCCATAAATACTACTCTACACAAAAATATTTACTTACTTGAACCCACTATTCATGATTTTATAATGAAATCAGAGAGAAATACTCAAATTATTTATCCAAAAGATCTTGGATATATCGCTATACGAAGTGGGATACAAAATGGATCAAAAGTATTAGAAATAGGAACAGGAAGTGCCGCTTTAACAACATTTCTTGCAAGCATAGTAAAACCTAATGGACATATTTTTTCATTCGATATTAATCCGAACTTCATGAAAATCGCAAAAAAAAATCTTCTTAAAGCAAAGATGGATGAATATGTAACCATTATAGAACAAGATATTCGACAAGGAATCAATTTGTATGAATTTGATGCTGTAATTGTTGATCTTGGTGATCCCTGGACTACAGTTGAAGTAGCTTATAATGCATTAAAAGGAAGCGGAGTTTTTCTTGCTATATGCCCTACTAT
>JAATVK010000207.1 GCA_014523485.1 Nitrososphaerales archaeon TH5894 | reverse complement strand
GAGCACGATCAACTGAACTTACTTCTATGAAAATTATTGAATCTATTAAACAAGCTGGATATTATGCTGCAGAACGTGATAATTTTTATAATGTCATAAAAAACTTCTAATACATAATCTCCTAGATTAAAATATTAAATGTAATAGAACTTCTATAAGAAATATAGACTATTTTTTAGTAAAAAAACTTTAGTAATCACAAGTACGTTTAAATGTCTTTTAGCAAATTGAGTTTTATATGCCTGTTGGTATTGATGATATGGCAATTTATGTTCCAAAGTTATACATCGATTCAAAAGATTTTGCAATAGCTAGAGGTATCGATCCTCATAAACTGGAATTTGGAATAGGAATATATAAAATGGCTATGGTTGATACTAATCAGGATCCTGCTTGTATGGCAGCAAATGCTTGTTTAAAATTAATGCAAAAAAATGATCTTAAACCACAGGATATTGGTAGAATGTATGTTGCAACTGAATCAGCCTTAGACGAATCAAAAGCTATGAATTCTTTTGTAATTGGAATGCTTGAACAGATTTACGGTGATGGATCCTTTGAACATGCTGGAGGAATAGAATGTAAGTTTGCTTGTGTTAGTGGCTCCTATGCATTATATGACAATGCAAATTGGATCAGAGCTGAAGAAAATAATGATAGAGCTGCTATTGTTATTGTAAGTGATATTGCAAAATATGATTTAGGTTCAGCTGGAGAATATACACAGGGAGCTGGTGCAATCGCTATGTTAGTAAAGGAAAATCCTAGATTAGTTATTTTTGATCCTAAAGTTACTTCTACAATAATTAAAAATGAATATGATTTTTATAGACCTTTTGGACGTGAAACTCCTTTAGTTAATGGAAATTATTCTAATTATTTGTATCTTATTCAAGTTAAAAAAGCCTTTGATAGTTATCGAGAAAAAGCAATTAAAACTAAATTAATTCAATTACAAGAAGATGAATCAATAACCGATAAAATTGATTATATTAGTGTACATTTACCTTATCGAAAAATGGGTGAAAAGGCATTAGCATATCTTCTACGACATGAATGGAGATGTCTACCCAGATGGAAACAAATAATAGAAGAAGTAGGAATGGATGAACCTACTCCTAAGGATCCTCGTGGAACAATTGAATCCATTTTAGCCGATAAGGATTTTATGAAAGCAGATGAAACTTTCAGGAAAGCGTTTATGCGTACTTCCTTCTTCAAACAAGTTTTTGAACAAAAAATGGCTAGCTCTCTTGAAGCTTCAGCTATAATAGGTAACCTTTACACCGGATCCATGTATATGGGATTAAGAAGTTTATTAGAGTTCGAATATAAGAAAAATATTGACTTGGAAAATAAAAGAATAGGATTTGGATCATATGGAAGCGGAAGTAGCGCGATGGTCTTTAGTGGTGTTATACAATCTACGTATAAGGAAATTGTTAAAGATATGAATTTAGAAAGAGAAATAGGCGAGCGTTCTAAATTGGATATGCAGGAATATATCCGTCTTCATTCAAATGAAGGAAAAATGAATGAACCAATTTTAAATTCTAATAATGAATTTGTTTTAGTAAAAATAGGTGGTAATACTGACTATAACGCTGGGTTAAGAGAATATGTTTTTTCTAACTAAATTTTATACCTGTATCCAAGAAAGCCGCAAGTAACAAGATTATTATAGAAAGAATCACAGTTAATCTTCCGTAGTTAATAATTTTTGAACGAATAATATTAATATATTCTAATCCTCTATATTCAATAATTTTTGCTTCTGTCTCTTTTCCGAAACTTTTAATATGTATAATATAACTTGCAAAAGTGATAATTACTAATACAATTTTCACCAACAATAAAATTCCATAATCTGTTTCAATAAAATTATCCGGATATTCAAAAAAAAATCTTGAATTATACAATCCTGTTGACATCAAAATAATAAATGAAGGAAATGCAATATTGTTAAATCTTCTACCAATTTTAATCATAATAATAACTCTTTCTTCCAGTGAATTTCCAATATGCTTTAACATGGGAGCAAGAATTATTCCTATAAAGATTGATCCCCCAACCCAAATACTTGCAGATAATAAGTGAATCCATATAATAAAGCCATCAATTATACTCATAGATAGTTCAACAGTATTAGTTTAAACCCATCTAATCACTTTAATGTATCTTTATAGTGTTATAGTGCTATATGATAATCAAAATTAAGAAACATTTTAATTCTTTTTTGGAAACTTTACTTGTAATATATGTTCCTTAGTAAAAGAAGACTAGTACTTTTTGGAGTAATAGGTGCTTTAGTGATTACGATTATTTTTCTTCCACAAATCCAATATTTTGTTAATGCTCCTGATGTGAACGTAATTGATTTTAACCTAGCAGCTGTTAATATTAGTAATCTTTCAAATAATACTAACAATATTGAGCTATCCTTACTTTTGGATGTTTATAATCCTTCTGACAAAAGTGTAACAACATCAAAAGTTGAATATGATCTTTTTGGAGATAATAAATTCTTAGGTCATGGCGTTTTATCTTATGAAGATATTCCATTAAATGGTAGGCCCCAATTTTCTCCTGGACAAACCGCTACTTTAAAATCTTCTATTATTCTTCAACCATCTGATATGAATATGGATGTAATTGAAAAATTAAAAAGTAATTCATCGGATTCAATAAATAGTATAAGATGGAATGTGAATGGATCTAGTCAGATAGAATCTGCATTTGTTATTCTAGAAAAAGATTTCAGTGATGTTCTTTAATTTTTAGATAGATAATAAAAAATAATGAATTTTTTGTTAATGCTATAGCTGGTTTGATAGTCCTCTTTTTTTTGTATCAAGAATAACCCATTCCTCAATCCAATTACATTTTGCAGGGCTGTATTGGCTTGTCTCATCCTCTGTAGAACATAAATGTTGAAAAGTACAACTAAAACATGGAGCTCCTTCTACACTAGCAATCTCAATTGGTCTCCTATTTGCTTCTTTTAATTGAGGTATTTTTTTTACTATTAATTTATAAGTCCACCTGCCTTTGTATAACATTCTTTCTCTAGAAATAAGAGATTGTTTTTCAAGATTTCCAACCAATCTTGACCCGTCTCTACTATCTATAGAGAACGATTTGCAAAGTTCTGTTTGAAATATTCCTGTTTCTCCACTATCTACTATAGCTTGAAACACTTGTTCTGTTAATTCACTTTTATTTTTTGCAGGTAATTTTGGTATATTTACATTTGAAGACAAAAGATAATATACTTTTTAGTTTATTTGATATAAAAATCTAATGAATTTGCTTATGTAAATTTAATATATTTAATAGTATAGCCAGTTAATTTGTTTGATAACTAGAATAGCCATAATAATTGCAGGTTTAAAAAAATATTATTATTTTTCACGATTGATATAATTTCATATCATTGAAATAAATATTATTTGTTTGATAAATGTGATAATATAGAGTGATAGAAACGAAAAAGTAATAAGAACAACAAACTACAATATAACTTGTTGAAAAAAATATCAGGAAAAAATATCACAATAAGATCTAGTATGACTTTGTCTACTCTGATTATAGCTAGTGGATTATTGCTATTTTCTTTTAATGTGGATGTAATAATGGGAATTCCTGCGGATCTCGTAGAAGGAGATTATTTGTTTGGAAGAACAGTAGGTATTGTAGACGATGAGGATGGAAACCCAGTATGGATAATATCTGGCATTTGGAAGACCAATTTATCAAATCAAACTCAAGCTGGAGATAATTCAACCGTTTTGGATGCGTCTTTTGAAATGATCAAAACTGATGGGACATCAAAACATACTCACACTTTGACTAATTTTGTTTTAGCCGGTATTTCTAACCAAAATAACCATACTGTATATAATGGGACAGGAACTATTAGTATGCCTCAAGGACCCGTTACTGAAGTTCCTATAAGCATTAAAGTAGTGAATAATAGTCTTGGTTTAATAACCATTGGACCTAATAAAATAGATAATCACTTTGGTAGTGAACCACTGTATGGTATTCCTTTAGAAGAGAACAAACAATATAAAAAGAAATCCTAAGTGATCAAATAAATTTTTATCTTAATTTTAGTAATTTTGAGAATTATTATAGGAAGAGTTAATATATAATTTATTTTGTTAACAAAGTATGAATTTTAAAAATACTGTTTTTTTTAGTGGTATGGCCGTTTTACTTTCATTTTTGATTTTAAATGGTAGTAGTATGACATACCAATCTTCATTTGCAACAGCAGCAACAGAATATGAACACAAAATGAAATGGGGATCAAAAGGTGTTGCTACTGGTCAATTTAACCAAGCTAGTGGAATTGCTGCTGATACTGAAAATAATATTTATGTAGCTGACTTTACAGGTCGTTCAAATATGATTCAAAAGTTTACAAATAATGGGTCATTTATCCTTGGCTTCGGGATATTAGGCAGTGGTCCTCAATTTTTCACCAATCCTACTGGTCTAGTTGCTGACTCTGACAATAATATCTATATTGCTGATTTTGGAAATCCTACATATGCAATTAAAAAATTTAGCAGTGATGGCAAGTTTATAAATTCATTTGGTTCCTTTGGTCTTGGTGGTCCAGGAGAATTTATTACTCCAGGTGGACTAGGTGTAGATAAGGAAAATAATATTTATGCAACTGATTTTGGAGAAAACAATAATGTACAAAAATTTGACCAAAATGGTAATTTTATAATGAAATTTGGTAAACCAGGATCTGGTGACGGAGAATTTTTGAATCCAACAGATGTAGCAATGGATTCACTTGGAAATATTTTAGTAGTAGATTCTTTTAACGATCGTGTACAAAAATTTGACCAAAATGGTAATTTTATAATGAAATTTGGTAAATCAGGTATTGGTAATGGGGAATTTAATACACCTATTGAATTAGTAATTGATTCATCTGATAATATTTTAGTAGTAGACACCAAAAATAATCGTGTTCAAGTTTTTAACAGTGATGGAATATACATCTCTCAATTTGGAAATCAAGGAAGCATTTCTGAAAGACTTCAAGATCCTGTTGGTATAGCCATAGATTCAGATAGTAATGTATATATTCCAGATGGAAGGGATGCAGATGTACACGTATTCAGTCCAGTAAAATAATAATTTTTTATTTATTTATATTTATTAGAAATAGAATCAAAATATAATACATGCTATAGAATTAGCCTAAAATTGGCATAAAAATAGTTTTTTGTATTAATTTATTATTATTTATTAAAATCTTAATAATTAAACTAATTAACAGGACATACTTTTTTCCAAAAGTAATGAATCAATTTTTTCCTTTAAGTTTTTTAATAAGATGGGTTTGTATATTACATATTTTTCAATATTTGGAATCTTTTTCTTTAATTGTTCCAAATTTGCAATATCGGCCGTGATTAAACAGATATCTGCATTATTATCTATTTTCTTTAATTGTTGGTACAGGGTAATGCCATCTAGCTGTGGCATTTTTAAGTCAAGTAAAATTAAATCATAAAATCCTTTTTTGAAATAATATAAAGCATTTACTGGGTCAGTATAAGCATTTATTTGGTATCCTCGATTCTCTAAATATATTTTAAAAAGATTATTGATATCCTCATCATCATCTATTATCAATACTCTTTTTTTTGCCATGGACATTTTCCCTAACTTTAGTTCAATATACAGTATTATTTATTAAGATTGGGGAGAATTACTAATATTTTACCTTTCAGTAAACGGATATTGACATCAGAAATCAAAATAAAGAAAATTTAATCTCAAATCTTTGAAATTTTTTGTTATTATATCAATCGTTAACAAGTGCACTATAACAATAATAATATTGTAAAATGTTAAAATGAATATTTTCATGGTAGTTCAAAATTTATATTAATATAAATTTGATAATATAATAAAATGGAAAGATCTAATTCTAATCTTATTTTATTATCAACACATAATTATCGTGAATTAACCATTGTACAATTCCATTTTTGATAACTTTTGCATATGTAATCACTATATCTTTTGAACAAAAATTTTATATGCCTAAATGAAAGTTTAATCCTAATCTAATACTATCATTTGAGTAATAGAAAGGTGTCTATATGGCTAATAAAAAACAGTG
>JAATVK010000206.1 GCA_014523485.1 Nitrososphaerales archaeon TH5894 | reverse complement strand
CATAACCATAATAGCCGACGCCGCCGCCGCCGTTACCATCACCGTCACCGCCGCCGCCGCCGCCGTTACCATCGCCGCCATCTTCCTCCTCTGCCTGAGCTGCTTCTGCTAAGGGAGGTGGATTAATGGAGTTATAGGTTTGAGCTTGTTCTACATCACCAGTAACTGAATAGGTAGCAGCAAATGGTTCACCATTTAATGTGTGTAATGCAAGAGCATTTCCTGCAAATGGAATTGATGCTGCGTTGATCGGACCATATTGTGGAGTCAAAAGACTAATTGCTACTGTACCTTCTCCTAGTGGAGCTGTAGCTAGAGCTCCAAAGGTTGGATCAACCTCAGTTTCATTTGCAAAATTCTGCAAAATCACAATTTCGGCTGGTTTACTTGCAGTATATGTAAGTGTACCTTGATATATGGCACCATCATCTCTAGGGGGGAGAATTAGTGCTAATTGATGAGACTCATGGCCAGGTAATGGGTCTTGGATAGATGTTACTGTTCCTTGTTGAGCGAAGGATTCACCCACAGAAATAGTAGCTGCATCTGGTTTTGCTTGTGTAGCATTTGCTTCGCTAGTGGCGTTAGATGCTTCACTGCTTGTAGCATTGGATGCTTCACTGCTGATAGCACCGATAGACTGAATATCTGAAGCTTGAGCGCTAGTATCATTGCCTGTTGCTGAGCTGGACGAGTTCACAGATTCAATCTCGCTTTCTTGAGCAAAAGCCGAGAATTGAGAAAGTTGGAGACCTGTTGCCAAAAGTGTTAGAAAAATCATGCCAAATAGTGTGGAAGTTATTGTTATACGTTTAAACATGAGACTAGGGGGGAATACCTACAATTTAAAGTTTCCTATAGACCTTTTTTTAAGAATAATTAACGAACGCATTCGAAAAAATATTGCTAAGAGGTACCCTCTTGAACACTAATACTCTTACTTCAATGCCCTGAGAAAAGGCTCAATTAATTTTCTCTACAGCTTCTATATGACATTCATGTCCTCTATGTTCTTGATTTAATTTTTCGGCTTCTTCATTAGTTATTGGGAAACGCTCAAGATTGAGATTCTTTTCACCCATTTTTTCTAAAAGTACTTTCTTACATTGATCACAAATTAGCTGAAGTAGTATAGGCATAAGAAATAATATATAATATCAATTATATTAATTATTAAAAAAAGATATTAATTTAATGAACAGGAAATACTTTAAATGGATTTTAAGACTTGCGGCTATTGTGGAAAACAATTCTACGATATAGGATGGCCCCATATTGAAGGAGATTCTAATAGAGGTGTTCTTAAAATAGAACATTTTTGCTGTGAAGAACATAAAGATTCATTTCTTAAATCAAAAGAATAAATATTAATAATATTATTTCAGTAATAAAATTTGTTAGATAACTCTTCTAATTAATGACCGAATTTTACCTACTATATTATTTTTAATTTTATTTTCTCCGGTTTTTACATAACACTCTTTGCAAAGAGCTTTAAGGTTGGCAGGACTATTATCTTTTAATGATCCGTTAATATGGGCAAAAAATGGAGTCTCTTGGGTGTTAAATTTAATGGAGCAAACTTGACAGCGATACCTAGCTCTCTCTAGTACTGTTTGTCTGATTCCTAGATTAATTTTAGGAAATTTTTTTTTATTATTGCTACTTTTTCCAGAGTTGGCATTAAACATTGAAGATCCTATTACCCATTCCTTAGAATTAACTTTTTCGATCAATTCACTAAAGAAAGATAATTATTTGTTATCAGCAACAAGTATTTCTCCACGCATTGTAGATGGATGCAACGAACAATAATATTCAAAAGTTCCTAATTCTCTTGAAGCAATACCTGTGGTAAAATCTTGACCTGAGTAAAGATAACCTGTATTAACGTTTAAACCATCTACAATAAAATCGTGTCTTACAAAATCTTTATTTACAATAGTAATTCTTTCTGGTATATTTCTATTAATATGAAGTGTAGGATTTGTATTGTTGAAAAAATTATTTTCTGCAATTAATAAAATCCCTTCTGAATCCAAATCATTCTCTTTTTCTGGATTGAGGAGATTACCAATTCCCCATAACGAACCTACAATAATAAAAGAAATTACAACTATTGCAATTAAATTATTTAACATATTTCTTATCTTTTACTATCCAAAATTTACGTTATTGAGTCCATAAAAACAGTGAATTGGTATATTAACGACTTTTATGTTCCGTATTTTAATCCTTTTGTAGTAATTGAGCGAAGACATTCGATAACAGATAATATCGCCAAGTAACTTGTTTTAGGATTAGTCGAACTAGGAATATTTTTGACTCTTACTATTAATTCGCCAAATTTTCCAATCACTTTAATTTCATGTTTATTAATACGAATAGATGGATCAGCAATTACATTAACCTTGGTTTTGTCAACACCTATCCCAGCCAGACCTAACAAGGCTGCTACATTTACATTAGCTGGAAAATTCTTAACTGCCTCACTTGCTGACCCTTCAAAAATTAAGGTTCTTTTTTTGATAGAATCTACTGTCAAATTATTCTGCTTAAAAAAAGGAGAATCTTTAAGTGATTTTGGATTCTTAGTGGTTGTAAGAGTTACATAACTTATTGAATTTTTTACACTCTTGAGAGCATCTATTCCAGCAATAGCCCCAGAAGGAACATAAATATTTATATTATTATTCTCTACATTTTTTATCACTTCAGAAAAGAACTCGGAATTAGCAAAAGCACCTACACTCATAACAAGCACATCTTTCTTAAATAAAATGAGTTGATTAAGATAACTTGTTACAGCATTTTGTGAAGCAGCCTCTACTACCAACTCTATATCTTTAAATGATTCAGACTCGACAAAGTCAGCAAAATTATTAAAGATTAGAGGACTGCTATTTGATAATTTTGATTTAAGGGTTTGTGCATTCTCAGATTGGATATCAAGAAGAGAAAGTAAAGTTACATTTTTGGTCATATTACTATCTACATGTTGGGCAAGCTCACTTCCTATAGCACCACAACCTATGATTGATATCTTTTTTTTCATAAAAAGTAATTAAAGACTTTATTGTATGAGTTAAAATAGTTTCCTAAAGTAAATTTTAATATAGTTATATTTAAAAAATAATAGATCAATTAAATTGCTCTGTGTTAAAATAATTTAGTTGTAAGATAATAGTCAAGAGAGTAACTTATATTTTAAAAGAGAATCAAAATACAAAACTATCATCCTATTGCTAACATTCGCTCTATTGCATATCTGGCTTTATCAGCTGTTGATTTGGGTACTCTTACTTGATATACATTATTTACTAAAGAATTGTATACTTTATCGATGGTAATTTTTTTCATATATTGACATACTGCATCTTTTCTAATAGGAATAAAATTTTTTGTAGGGTTTTCTTTTTGCATCCTATATAATATTCCTGTTTCTGTAGCTACAATGAAATCAGTTTTAGATGAATTTTTCGCTCGTGCCATCATACCTTCCGTAGATAAAATATGACCTTCGTTTAACAGATCTCCTTTTGACATATGGTACATCGTTGAAGATGTACAACTGCATTCTGGATGGACCAGAAATTCTGAATTTCTGTAATCCTTCATCATTTTATTAATGTCTTCAGCACGTATTCCAGCATGTACATGACATTCGCCTGGCCATATGAACATGTTCTTTCTTTTGGTAATTTCAGATACATATGAACCTAAGAACATATCTGGAAGAAAGAGAATTTCATTATCGGGAGATATACTATTTACTACTTTTACAGCATTAGATGAGGTACAACAATAGTCTGATAACGCTTTGACCTCTGCAGAAGTGTTCACATAACTAACAACTATCGCATCTGGATGATCTTTCTTCCACTCTATTAATTCTGAACAATTTATAGAGGAAGCAAGAGAACATCCTGCATTTAGATCCGGTATAAAAACATCTTTATCTGGACAAATAATAGATGCAGTTTCCGCCATGAAATGAACACCACAAAAAATAATATTTTTAGTCTGAGTTTTTTCTGCTTTTCTGGAGAGGGCCAATGAATCGCCGATAAAGTCCGCTACATCTTGCACCTCAGGTAATTGATAATTATGTGCAAGTATAATTGCATCTCGTTCTTTTTTTAAAGAAAAAATTTCTTCAATGTATTGATTCAATGTTAAAGTCATTTGCTATTTACATAAATATGAGCAAAACATGATTTAAATTAGTACTATTTAGGACACCTTTGCCTTAAATGTATACATCCTAGGCATAGATTGCCTCTTTAAAGATTGCAATATATTTATTAGGAATATATTTAAAATACAGATATGCCAACTCACGGATCGCTTACAAAGGCAGGAAAAGTAAAGGGTCAAACTCCTAAGGTACCAGGAAAACCTAGAGTTAGTCCTATTTCAAAAGTACGTAATAAAGAGAATTTCATTAAAAGATTTGAGAAAAGAGTACCACCAGGTCAGAAAAAACCTGAACGTGGAAGAAGGAGATAAATCTTAACCTTTTTATTTTTGTTACTAATCTATTATCTTTAAACTGAAATCCAATGATGGAGCCGAATGTGTCAAATACCCTATTGATATAATATCGGGTTTTAATTTGGCATAATTAACAATATTTTTAAAGTTTATTCCCCCTGATATTTCTATTTTAACTAAATTTCTCAAACCTTTATCTTTAATCTTTAAAAGTGTTTTTTTTGCCTCTACTATAGAGAAATTATCTAACATTATAATATTTGCCCCAGATTCAATTGCATCAATTGCTTCCCGATGATTTTTGACTTCACATTCTATTTGTATAGAAGATCCTATTTTTCCTCTAATTAATGGTATTATTTTCCTTATGGATTTGTCTACAACAATATGATTATCTTTTATCATAACCATATCATCAAGTCTAAATCTATGACTAATCCCACCTCCTATGACAACTGCTTTTTTATCAAAGAGTCTTAATCCAGGAGCAGTTTTTCTTGTTGATGCTATTGTAATTAATGGATCTATTTTATGAACTATGTCAACAAATTTTCGTGTGATTGTTGCAATACCGCTCATTCTCATTAGTAAATTTAACGCAATTCTTTCTGCTTTTAATAAGTCTCTGGCTGTTCCATAAATTTCCATAATATTTGCCTTTGGCGAGATTTTCATTCCATCTAACATATGTGGCGTTGAAGTACAATTGCAAATATCAAATAATACTTGTACTTCCTCTATACCGCATACAATGCCTATAACATTTGATTTAAAGATGATTTTCGCAGATACTGACTTATTAGAATTTTTCAGGTTTTCGGTAGTAATATCTCCTAACCCAACATCTTCCTGTAAAAAATGTATTAATGATTTTCTAAGGTTAAAATGATCGGATAATTTTTTCATTAAGAGACTTTTAGTGCATATTTATGAGGTATAGATATTTCTAGAGTTTTAGCAATAAGAGATGTTTTGGAATCAAAAACAATTACTATTCCTGACCAGTCACTAGAAAGATCGGTAGAATTACAAATCGGACAAACCTTTCCCACTGTAATAGCTTTACATTTTTTACAAGCTAATTCTCGAGGCATTTTTATTTAGTTGCTCCTTTCTTTTCTTTTGGAGCTTGAGGTGTTTTAGCTTTTTCTATTTCTTCTTTAATCCAATCAAATGAACCTAAAAATGGCTGCCTACATGTAATTCCTATTTTCCCCATCGAAGATCCTTTACCTAGGCTTATCGCTGTTATCCTTGCACGCATTTTCGAACCAATTCTCAAAGAACGAGAAGATTGGTTGGCAATTATCAAACCTTGTTTGATATCACTTTTTAGATAATCATCAGTTATTTGAGAGAGATGTAAAAGAGCATCAGTTGGTCCTATTCTTACAAAGGCACCAAAATCAGTTATTTCTATTATTTCTCCCTCAACTATTTCTTGAATTTTAGGAAAAAAAGTCAGTGCTTTGAATGTTACCTTGTGATAAGTGGCACCGTCTCCAGTCACTAATTTACCGACGGAGTCAGCATTCGCA
Organism: Nitrososphaerales archaeon TH5894; assembly: GCA_014523485.1. Classification (GTDB taxonomy): domain Archaea; phylum Thermoproteota; class Nitrososphaeria; order Nitrososphaerales; family Nitrososphaeraceae; genus TH1177. The sequence goes on along the minus strand of JAATVK010000206.1, from coordinate 13,190 downwards.
TCAATAATCATGATTACATAACCCAACTCTGCACTGATCATACTTTCGTATTTTTCTTTTAAAATTCCAATAGCAGTATTTCGTAATGAATTTGTAAGTCGGCTTGGTGGAATTCTAACAATATCAGTCATAGAAACTATATAAAACATGTTGGACGAGATAGGATATAATATATCAATTTATGAACCTTTTGTTTATATTTTAGAAAAGAATAAAAATACAGATTGGTTTTTACAGTGAATACTATATCAAATGAATTGAAATCAATATTTAAATATTGCGAAAGAGCTTTGTGTTTATAATGGTTACAGTTGATCAGGTTTATACTTCGTTAAAAAAAGTAATAGATCCTGAATTACATAAAGACATTGTCTCTATGGGTATGATAAAAGAAATGACTATAAATAATGATAAAATATCATTCACGTTAGAACTTACTACTCCTGCATGTCCTTTCAATAGTGAAATCGAACAAGATGTAAGAAATGCGATTTCAGATTTAGGTGTTAAAGATTTAGATCTAAAGGTTACGGCAAGGGTGATGGAAGGGAGAGCTATATCTTTAGATGAACTTTTACCTGGGGTAAAAAATATCATTGCAGTTGCTAGTGGCAAAGGAGGTGTAGGCAAAACAACAGTCTCTGTCAACCTGGCAATAGCTCTTGCAAAAACCGGTGCAAAAGTAGGTCTACTAGACGCTGATATTTATGGTCCAAGTGTCCCATTAATGCTTGGATTAAAAGAATCTCCTCAGGTAGTGGATGGTAAAATTCAACCGCCTATTTCAGAAGGGGTTAAAATTATTTCAATGGGTTTTTTTTATGAACAATCCCAACAAGCAGGAATTTATCGTGGGCCCATAATTTCCGGAATTATCAAACAATTTCTCACTGATGTAAATTGGGGTGAAATTGATTATCTTATTATCGATTTGCCTCCCGGAACTGGAGATGCGCCATTAACAATTGCTCAGACTATTCCAATTACTGGGATATTGGTCGTTACAACACCACAAGAGGTTGCAATGAATGTGGCAGTCAAAGCAATAGGTATGTTTAACAAGCTAAATGTTCCTATCATAGGGGTCATAGAAAACATGAGCTATCTCCAATGTCCACATTGCAATTCAAATATACACATTTTTGGAAAAGGTGCAGGCCAAAAAATAAGTGACCAGTTTAAGATTCCATATATTGGAGACATCCCTTTACATCCACAAATCATGCAGGGAAGTGATATAGGCAAATCTGTTATTCTCTCCGATCCTGAATCAAGCCAAACAAAATCATTCTTAAAAATTTCAAAATTAGTTGCTGGTAGGGTAAGTGTTTTAGCTGCAGAAATGCAAGATCAAGAAAAATATGAGGAAAAACAAGACAATTCGGAAAACCCTAACCTAAAGCAAGCAAAAAATGCCTCTTAAAGACGAGCATGTAAATATTCTAAAAAAACCTTTTGGTGAATTAATAAAACAAGAAGATACATCTAAACAAAAAATTAATTCTCTGGTTAAGGATTCTAAATCTTTGATAACAGTTGGCGATGCTACAACAGAAAAAATTATTTCATTGGGTCTCACCCCAGATTTATCCATAATAGATTGTGTTGAAAGACGTATTAGAAGAACAGAATCGAAAATTTTCGAACTCAAAAACTTCTTTTTAAAAAATGGGCATTTCAAGCAATACCAATGTAAAAACCCGAAGGGAACAATAGCAAAAGAGGCATATATTACAATAAAAAAAATATTAATGAAAGGAGAACACGCTATTATTTTTATTGATGGTGAGGAAGATATGCTAGCCTTAGCAGTTTTTGCTCTTGCTCCTCTAGATTCTATAGTTTTTTATGGTCAACCCCTAGAGGGATTAGTTAGCGTAAAAATAAATTCTAAAATAAAAAATAAATCAAGAAATTTGCTAGATAGTATAGGGGTAGAATAAATTCCCTGGGGATGATGAAGTGGTGGCTGTATGAAGAAATATCTAATGATTTGCGATACCATTTTCTGACCCTGATATTAAATTGAAGAATAATAAAAATTGCTACTTTTCAGGAGTCACATCCACATCCATCATTCTCATGTTTACCGGTTTTAATATCATACAAGTTAATACACTTCTTACATACACTTTGACCCAAAGAAATTGGAGAATCACAAAATGAACAAACATTCCTAAACGGTTGCATTATTAGAATGTGTCATGAATTTCCATATAGTTTTTACTGGAAAATTAACATTAGAAAAATGAAAATCTATAATTATTCCTTAATTATGACATGAACATTCACATTTTGTTAGTTTTATGTCAAAAGAGCAGTCAAAGTTTGGACCACAAACATCACTAATAGGAAGCTCCAATGGACAATCGGAATGTCGGTCACGTTTACAGAAAAAAGAAATCCTCACATTTTTAACTAACTAAAGGGCAAATTAATTTTTAACTATAAATATAAGAATTACTAGTCAGAGTTCTATATTGAATAATTGAGGAGCATAAATTGAACCGTCTCTTACTCTTTTTACTTTTGAAACTGAAAGATAATGTGGCCAAAGAGTAACCATGATGGCACCTATTGGGACACCTTCTGGGACGTCAATTAAAACAATATCATCAGCCAAAACTCCGTATTCATTGACTAATTTGGATTTAGCTAGTTCAATTAGATCAAGCGGCATTCCACTACTATATAAATAAACCTGACCTGAGTATTCGATTTTCGTATTCATATATTTAATTATTAGATAAAAGTATTAATAAATAGTTGTAACGTGAAGATTCCGTATTTTTATTGTAAATTAAAATATATTAAAAATTCTTGTATTAAGCTACATATTCAGAGTTCATCAATATGATATTTTGACATACAACCTTTACATTCATATATTTCATCACCCACAGGACCAGAGACATTGAATCTCACTATGGTAGTACATTTTGGACATCGACCTTCAACACTTTTAGTCTTTCTTTGAGGTTTAATTGTGCGTCTTTTTCTACTTCCCATCTTATTTTATTGTAATTGATATACTGATTTATAAACGTCTTTAAAAAATTTTTGGAATTCTTATCCTTTATATCTATTTGATTTTTAATCGAATACATCTGGAATAGCTTATAAATTAGTTTAGATTAAATAAGATCAAAATCGTGATCTTTATAATTGATACTCCCAAAAAAATGCTCTTTTTCTAATGATTCTGTACAATGTGATATTCCACCATCATATGTATTATCAGTTATAGAAAATGAAGAATATCTAATTGGAGTGTCATGCCTCGACCATCTAGAACCAATAAAATCTAAGATTAGAAAATTACAGAAAACTAAATCCATTCCAGATGGCAGATTAAAAATAGACAATGTTAAAATGGTTTCTACCAATTGTATAAAGGGATCTCCAGAGGATTATGAAGACGTTTATTCTCAACGTTTAAGAGAAAAATAATAAATATACTGAAATACCATAGCTAAGAAAGATTTTGAACTAGTGCTTTGTTCACAAGAAATAATGGTTTTTTCTTAGAGAGTATATTATGCAAATTAATAGCCGCTACTTCTGACATTCTATATCGGGTTTGTACTGTTGCACTGCCAAGATGAGGTAAAAGGATGACATTTTTTAACTTTAATAGTTCATTTTGAATTGGTAATGGTTCTTTTTCAAAAACATCTAAACCTGCTCCAGCAATCCATTTATTTTTTATCGCTTTTATTAAAGAGCTTTCATTTATTATATTTCCTCTGGAAGTATTAATTAGAAATGAGGTTTTTTTCATTTTCTTTAATTCTCTACTATCAATTAAATGAAAATTATCATTGTTAAAGCTTGTATGAATAGACAAAAAATCACTATTTTCTAATAATTGATCAAAAGTCACAAAGGTGACATTCAATTTATTTTCTATTGATTTAGATAATTGATGTCTATTATTATACATAATATTCATGTTGAATCCATTGGCTCGCTTAGCAACAGCAGTTCCGATATTTCCCAATCCCAGAATTCCCAAAGTTGAACCATGTATATTATTTCCAAGAAATAAATTCGGTGTCCAGCCTTTTTTCCATTTTCCATCAATTATGTAGAGGTGACCTTGTACAATTTTTCTAGATAATGCAAGAAGCAATCCGAAAGTTAGATCAGCAGTAGCTTCCGATAATATATTACCTGTAGTAGTAACATATATTCCTCTTTTCGTAGCCTCACATATATCAATATGGTCATACCCTGTACTTAATGTACTAATTACCTTTAAATTGGAACCAGCCGCATCCATTATATCAGAGTCAATTTTTTCAGATAAAGTGCAAAGAATTCCATAAACATTCTTAACTTTTTTAATCATAACATTTTTGCTAGGAGAATCGGTTTTATTATTCAATATAACATCATAATATTTTTTTAGTAATTCTAGTGCTATAGAATTGATCTTTCTTGTTATAAATATTTTTTTTCTTCCCATCTATATGATATAAAAATTGACTTTATTTATTGTGTTATAAAGAATTTGCATGATATTCAGAGTAGAAAAAATTCTTATATACCGTTTAAAATAAATAACTTTTGACTTATTAGTTCGCGTTGACCTATTAATGATTTTTATAATAAGCTCAATAAATCATGATTATTAATTTAAATCCTTTTTGTAGACCATTACTATTATTTAATTTTAGTCAATATAAATTGGATAGCTTATTAGAAAATATATCCAAACAAAATAGAATGATTCAAAATCATAAGGCAAATTTTGTCTAACCTTTAAAAATAGTCAAGGTTGAGGCTTAATAAGTTTACTCCCTTTTAAAATATACGTTATAGAAAATCCTAAATTTCCAATATAAACTGTAACATATTCCTAAAATCAGAAAAGAATTTATTCTATCCATGTCCGCTAATAAATGTCAGTAATAAAGATTTAATCGACTTATTTTATAAATTTAATTAGTTATGTATTAGTAATATTTATTTTACATAGCGAGTAAAAAGTTCTATAATATATGAAGAAATATGATGAGTTCTTATGGATATCTGAGATCATATGTCGCTAGAAGTCAATCCGGTGGTAAAAAATATTGGTAGAACTTGTCATCCCTTTATAAAATGGGCAGGAGGAAAATCACGTCTAATTTCTCAAATTAAAAATTTTATCCCCTTAGAATTTAATAATTATTTCGAACCTTTTGTAGGCAGTGGAGCATTATTTTTCTATATGGTAAGGTCTTCTATAATTAAAAGGGATTTCTGTGCTCATCTATCTGATATTAACTCTGAAGTGATAAATGTATATAAATCTATAAAGGGTAACTTAACGGATCTAATCAGAGAATTACAATACAATGAAATCGAGTATTATAAAGATCCAAAAAGATTTTATTATAAATTAAGAGCTGATGATTTTGGGTTCAATGATATTAAGAAAGCCGCTCGGTTTATTACCTTAAATAAGACATGTTATAATGGTTTATACCGAGTTAATAAGAAGGGTGTGTTTAATGTTCCAATTGGAAATTATATAAATCCCAAAATTTTCGATCTCGAAAATCTTACTAAAGTAAATAAAATAATGAATTTAACAAATACAATTTTAGAAAATTATGATTACCATAATATATCGACAAAGATTAAAGAAAATGATTTTATATATTTTGATCCGCCATATCATCCACTAAATGAAACATCGAATTTTACTAATTATACTATTCATGGATTTGATTATAATCAACAAAAGAGATTAGCTAATTTTTTTTATGAATTAGATAAAAGAAAGTGTAAAATACTATTAAGCAATTCCGATACTACAGTTATTAGAGATTTATATTCCTCATTCACGGAAAATATAATATCTATAAATACCCTTCGGTCGATTAATAGCAACCCAGAAAGAAGAAAAAATCATTCTGAACTGATTATCAAGAACTTTTAAAGCAATTGAGAAATAAGTGAAGTCGTTAACTATTATATAGAAGAAATTTTTTATCTAAATTAAATGAAATGTGAACAAATTTTTTATAAACTTGAGGTGATTTTTTTTTCATGTATTATTTTAGCTTTTATTGGTTTATTAGATAATGTTTATGCTTTTTTTCATGATCAAGATGCACAGAATACAAAATTTATTGAGGAATCGAAAAAAATTATCGAATCATTATTTAACCAAGTCAATAATGCATCTGCCAATTATCAAAATGATCTTGATAAATTGAACCTATCTATTAATGATAATAACAATAATCTAACAATCATAAACAAAAATCAAGAATATATTGACAATCTAAAAGAGATAATATCATCGGCTAAAAGTGCCACAGTACAACAGGAGTATAAATCCCTACTCAATAACTATATTGTTTCAGTGGAAAGTGAAATGGAAAGTTACAGCTGGTATAATGAATATCTTTTAACTGGAAATCTTACTGAAAATAACCTATCAATGGATCTTCTTTCGAAGGCATATAATTATGAAACCCAAGCAATTAACGAATATAAAAAACTGAAATCACAATAGATTGCTTTTAAATAATCAAAAAGTACAGAGGGAATTATCAATTTTAATTATCATTTCGACTAATCAATTTTTATATCTATCACTCCTTCAGAGTAATATGAACTGTCCTTGTTGTGGAGGAAAAATGAAAGCAAATCATGGAGAGAAAGTAACAATATTTAAATGTAATAGTTGTGGGCTAAGTAATACAGAACTTAATCAAGATGTAAAATAAAGGAAATATTTCTGATTAGAAATTAGAAATTATTACCATTATATAACATTATATTATGATAGATTTGGCTAAAGAACTCTCATTCAAAAGAAAATAAAAAATTTATATATATATATATTTGTTCAAATTATATTAATGGTTAAGATAATATGACACGAAATTTTTTTGTCAATAATGAATCAAAATGCGGGGTAAATATAAAAGATAATAGTTGATTTGAATTGAAAAGGGTTTAAAATTGTTAAGATTGTATTCCTAATAAATAATTATTTTTAATAAGTATTTAATTCATGAAAATTGTTATATAAAATACCATTTAGTATATTAGACTCAAATATAAGTAGAATGTAATTAATATATAAAGATATAATTTGTATATATATCTAAGAATGAATTTAATGTTATAAGTGAACGATTTCTTTTTTGATAATAAATAGTAAAAATAAAAGAAATAAAATAATACATACTAATACTAGCAAATAAATATTAAATATAAAGAAAATATTTTCTTTTACAACAGGTTTCTTATTTGTTATATTATTTTGGTAATGTTCCAGAAGGTTTGCTAAGCTTTCACTTGAACTTCTTGGAGGTTTATCAAAATCAAAAGCAGCTAAAATATTATTAGATAAAGAATCTTTAATATTTAATGATTTTAGATTAAAATTATATTCTAGAAATTTTAGAATCGACAATGTATCATAAAAAGTAGAATCTACTACACCCTCATGGGAATATGGAGAAATGAATAGTGTTGGTACTCTAAAACCACGTTCGTATTCAGAATTGAACGCAGGCGGCACATGGTCGTACCAACCTCCTGAGCCACTATAAGTTAAGATAAAAAGACTATTCTTCCAATGTTTACTTTGCATTAAAGAAATAATTAAAGAGACAACTGATTCTTGTCCTTTTAAAATATCTTTTGGACTACTTTCTTGACTATCAGGTAAAATAATATACGATAAAGAGGGGAAATTATTCTTTATATCGTGGAAATAATTACTCAGGTCTTGTATTCTTCCGTTAAGTGTACTATTTTCAACAAATCTAGGAATCCCAAGGATGGGATTTAAAGTAAGATAACGCTTGGATGATTCATCCTCATTGGTATAATTTAGACTAGAATCATAGTTTTCGACATAAATTTTCCACGTAATCCTTTTTTTTTCTAATAAATCTAATACTGTTGAATTAATGGATAAACCTGCTTTAGGTACATATTTTTTAAAATTCCCTTCTTCTGCACTAAATAAATGTAAATTATTAGTTAAATCGGTCTGTCTAGTAGAACTAAAAAAGTTATCTGCTAGAACAAAGTTTGAAGCAAGAGACCAATATGGACCAATTTCACTATTGTTATAATATCCCATTACAATTGTATGATTGTATTTATTTGGAATGTCATTTGGTGTTACCTTGTTATCATTTTGAGCAAAAATAAACCCATCCATAAAACCATAATTGTAAGATTTATCATATACTTGTGGCCCATATTTTAAATTCGGTGTTTTTGTATTTTTTAAATGAAAAGGTTCTATCAAACCTTCAGTAATATCAGGTATAACTTTTAAATCAAAATAATTAGTCCCATTGAAATTCAAAGCAGCATTTTTATTCTCATATTTCATATTAGTAGTATTTAATCCAACCTTTACAATTGATCCAGCTGGAATATCCTTATTTGTAAAAAATGAAGAAATTTCATTTGCATTCAAAGATCGATTCCAAACTAAAATGTTATCTATACTACCAGTATAAAAATTATTTTGTTTTAAAAAATTTGCTCCTAATCTAATAAAGGGCAAATTATTGTCATCGGGTATTTCTCCTTCAGTAATTTTCTCTGCTTGTAATTTTTTATCTACATATAATTTTAAGACAGATTTGTTGTATGTTAATATAACATGATGCCAATTATTATCTCTATATTTATTTTTTGATGCTACAAAAAAATCTTTTCCTTCCTTTGTTTCGAATCCGCCTGTTAGATGCTCTTTTTCATTAAGCCATATACCAAAGTTTAAATTATTCCCAGGCGACTCTTTCCCAATTCCACCTTTGTTTATAAGAAAACTTTCTTTCCCTACATTAGAAGTATTACTATTAAAACTCAAAGATATTGTAAAATTTTGAAAGGATGGTGAGAATTGAAACGGATTTATTGGAATTCCTACATTCATCTGAAATCCATTAACTCCTTCATAACTTCCAAAATAATTATCAAAACTTCTCCGTCCTTGAGAAATAACGATTACATGATCAATCGGTGTTTTATTCTTTTGAGATAACCCGTTATTATCCTGAGAATAGACTGCTGTAATAACAAAAACAATACTACTAAGTGAGAAGTAGAAAAAAATTAAAAATATGAAATAAAGGGATTTGAATAGCATTTTTACATCAAGGTTATTATCATAAACTAAATGTCTTATAAAACCTAGGTGAAAATCATATCATTAGTTAAATTCATATACTATTATTGCAGGACTTGATAATAATTTATTATTTCCAACGTTACTGTAATTTTGGTAATTAACATAAACTGGAGCTCCATCGTACTTTTTGACGTATTCCTCTAGTTCAGTTGCTTTACTTTGTAGAAATTTTCCATTATTAATTTGAATTTTTTCATAAACAATATAATCTATGTTATTAGCCAAGATCGAAATATCTATATTTTCTATTTTTTGGTAAGATGGATTGTTGTTTGATTGAATAGCTACTGAATCTCTTAGGGAATAGAATTTTATTATATTAGACATGTGAGTATACAGAGTAAGAATTGTAGAATTCTCTGGCGTATTTTCTTTAATCCATAGAGCTGCATCTTTCATATGAAAGAGGGATTCCGAACCCAGAACAGGAGTATACGAAGTAAACAAGAAGTATTCATTGATGGTTTGGTTATTTGAAAGTAATGTTATCGGAATTATACTAATTAACAAAATCTTCTTGCTTGAAATCTTCTTTATCCAATCTCCAGAAAGAAAAGAAATTCCAAAGATAACAAGCAATGGTGTAATCGAAAAGAGAAAATGGTATCCTTTAACGGACACTAATTGATAAAAAAGTAGTGGAATAGCAATCCAAAGAAAAGGAAGCAACAAATTTGATCCTTTCCAGGTTTTTTTGTTAAATAGGATATATAAATAGGAAATGACGAGCAAGGGAGTTAGAACATACCCTAAAATGTCAGTACAGATTATAAGAAAATAATACGTATTATCATGATTTGGAGGTCTAGAACTTTGCCAATCTATATATTCTAATATTGATTCACGTGCTTCTTCTAAAGTAATAAAAGAAATCCAATATGGAGAAGTTACAAAAATAAAAGATAAAGTAATATATACTATATTTTTAACTTTAATTTTCTTATTTATAATAATGATACTTATAATAGAAATAACAAAAGAAATTACTCCAACCTCCTTTGAAAGAAAGCTAAGTCCCGACGTGATTCCTATTCCATATAGAAGTACAAATGTATTTTGGCGAAGATATAGTACAATTAGTAAAAGATTAAGAACAAAGAAAAATGACATTGAAACATCAACAAGTGCCTGTTTGGAGATTGCTACATGATATGGAAGCAAACTAAGAATAATAGAAGATAGAATAGCAGTTTGTTTATTGTATAGAAATTTAGCAATAAGGTAAGATATAACAACAATACCACAACTCAAAAACACAGGAATGATTCGAGCAGTAAACTCATTTATACCAAAAAAATAAAATGAGATAGAAATCATAAATTGCAATAGTAACGGATGAGCTCTAAAGATAGAAAATTGATCTTGATATTCACTATAATTTGCAAGTGATGCTGCCTGTCCAGCGTATATTGCCTCATCATTATTGAGAGCCAACCCACCCAGATCATAAGATCTAATAATTAATGCAATTACAAAGATAGAGAAAATTATATATATTTCTTGTTTTGATACAGTATAACTAGTACTATTTGTAAAGAAATATTTAAAATTCAATAGATATGCTGTAGAGCAGCAAAAATGATTTATATTTTTTATCTTTTATAGGTAATACTAATAGAAAATAAATATTAAGGAACAGGTAACGGTCTTGGAAATGGTGGCTGTTCACCAGTTAATGTAACACTGAACCATTTTGTTAGAGGTCCAGGATTTATACAGGTTAATTTTGATGTTAACTCATTAGGTCCTACTTCTATCTCACGATATTCTTTAGTATAATTAAATGTCCATGTTGAGTAATCACTCGACCCGCCTGGTCCTGTAGGAGTAACTATTTGAGATGGCTTTTCATTATTCCAATCTACTTCTACTACGCAATCTCTAGCAGCAGTATCACTTGACGTTCCATTGATAGTAAGTTCTCCAGCAGGAACTTTGTCAGCATTTTTATGAGATGTAATTTTTACAAACATTTTAGGAGTAAATTTAGTATCAGAAAATGATGTCGATTCATCGGATTTTTGAGAATTCATTGCAGGTCCATTCAATTGTGAATCTTCCTGTTGAGGATATGCTTTTTCTATAGTAAATCCTACTACAGAAACTATTGCTAATAGTAAAATTGTAAAGAGATATTTTTCATAATTTCTCACTAAATAAGAAACAGAATGCGGTTTCATTAAACTTGAAAATAAGAATATTTATTTAAAAAGTAGTGTAAAAATGGATAGAGCAGCTACTAAACATATATTCGCTTTTTGAAATCTTATTTTTTAAAGATGTTGTTTCATCATAATGCGGTAAAAAAACCGACTACTACTAAAGAAACTCCGAAAAGAATCAAGATAAATCCATTGATAGTCCAATTTGGATTGTTATACATAAAAGAGCGTTTAGGTCCTACAAAGGATTTGCTTTGAAAGTAAAATATTATTCCAAGAATGAGAATAATTACTCCTAAAACAATTAATGATAATATCATGACCTATTTCTAAATAAAAAGCATAATGAGAATACTAATCCTTTTCCCTTTGTATAGTATTTAACTTCACATTTAAATTATCATTTTTTAGGATAAGGTATAGATAAAGTGAAATGAGTTAGAATCTATCCTCAGTAATACATAGATTTTAGGAAGAATATTAGTTTTATTTCATTCTTGACAAATCCTTAAATATTCTATTAATAATCGCATTGAATTTTTTATAATATTTCATTAACAATCATTCATAATTTTTCAATAAGACATTTGTGAACGGGTTTTTTGAAATGAGTTTATAAACTTATAATATTTGTAATGAACTAATAGAGAAATTAAGTCACTAATACCTAATTTGAGTTCCAATAAATATATACATAATGCATGAAATGTAGCCTATTTATTTAAACAGAATGTGCAATGTTAAAAACTGACGACTTTAAGTATATAAACACTATGTTCTTGTACTTATAGGAATCATAGGTTATTTTAGATTTCACCTTTTACCCGAAAACAGTCTTTGATGTTCTTCTAGCATACATCTATTATATACAAAATCGATTCCATTTTTTTTTGCCAATTCTCCTGCATGTTGATTAAAAATACCTTTTTGTAACCAGATTACCTTTATTCCCTTTTTCTTTAATAAATCATCTACTACAGGGATAATATCCTCTGATTTTCGAAATACATCGACAATATCAACATCTTCTTTGATTTCCGAAACAAGTTTGTAGGATTTTCTTTCCAAAATTTCTTCAGTTGTAGGATTTACCGGTATTATATTATAACCATTCTTCACTAAATATTTTGGTACAAAATGAGAAGGTTTTTCTTCATTTTTAGACATACCAACTACTGCAATATTTTTTAAATTATAGAATTCTTTTATTTCTTCGTCTGTGTGAGGATCTGTATCCATTATTTCAAAATATATCTCAAAGTATTTATTGATTATTAAACTAACGGTATAACGTTATCAATAATTATAAATATAATTTGGAAACATATAAAGGAAATATAATCATCAAATTTTTTTATTTATTTTAATTCATCTTCGGATAACGGAAGAGAAAATCCACCCTCTTCTAAAGGAATATCAGCCATTGATATGGCATCTAATAGATTGGAATCTAAATCCATAGATTTAATCTTATTTCTTAAAACATTGATGAGATCATATGTAGTAAGTATTCCAATGATATCATTATTTTCATGAATTGCTAAATGTTTTATTTTTTTTTCTACCATTAATTTTGTTGCATCATTTATGGTAGAATTTTTACTGATTGTTATTAAAGGAGATGACATTACTTTTCCTGCTGTTAATGTATTTGCAAGAAGATTTTTTCCACATATTTCTCTGATTAGATCTTTCTCTGTAACAATTCCTATAATTTTATCATTATTATCTATTATGACTACAGAACTAATCCTCCGTTTAACCATGATTTTAGATATTTCTAATGCGGAGATTTCATGATTTACCTTTACCACATTTTTACTCATGATTTCATAAATATACGTTGACTTAGAATCATCTGAACT
>JAATVK010000205.1 GCA_014523485.1 Nitrososphaerales archaeon TH5894 | reverse complement strand
GAACTAAACACAACTTTGGCGGTCACAAAAACTGTTGCATGTACTACTACAAATGCTAGCCTTCAACCAGCATGTGATGTAATCGTCGAAGGAACTGGTTTTCCTAATTTACAAATAACTCCAAATCAATTTAATATCACTGTTACCGGTAACAATCCAAATCCATCTCAATTTAATGGTTCATCGACTGCAGTGGTTGTTACATTAGATCCAGGTCCTTATAATGTATCAGACATAGGATACCCCTCAGTTTCCCAGGCTATTTCCGCCATTATAACCTCAGGCGTATTCGGTGTTACTAGTATAACTCCATTCCCAACATTTTCAGGAGATTGTGAACAAATACTTGGTATCAGCCAAAGAGCAAACGGAACAATTGCAGCGGGAGATTCACAAACCTGTAACATACAAAATGCATTTCTAGTAAATGGATTGCCTTAGTATCACCAGAAACCCAACTTTCTTCTTTTTTTATGTATTTTATAAATCAATAACTCTAGCGATATATTCATATTATTGTTGTTTATTCGCTGCTAAAAGTATTCAAAATAAGTAATGAAGATTATTTATATGATACAAATCTATCTGAAGGCGTTATAAGTCAACTTTATAGATAAATTGAATATATGTCAAAGAAAAAGAAGACGCCGTTATCGGAAATTGCTAGAATAATGTGTACTGAACCAGCAAGAAAAGCCAAAAATGCGGCTATAGAAAACAATAGACCCAATGATGGAAGAATTGCTGCGCTAAATGAAACCAATTGTAGAATAATAGAGGAATCATTTAAACAAGACAAACAAAAAAAGAATCTAGGCAGATCAAAGTCATAGCCTGAACCGACCTATATTGTTGTAGTATCTAGGCAGTTTCACCGACAACAACAACAAATTGGTTTACGCTATGACAATTAAATAATTAAAAAATCATTCATCGTTAATTTTTAAATATAAAATTCATTTAAAAAGTACTTATAATACTACATAAAGGTTAAACTATTTTATCGTGAGTAATTAAAGTTTACCTTTAATATTTTGTATAAGTAATATAAGAGATGAAGTAAATTTATATACATATTGAAGGCCAAAAATACTCTAAATAGTTCAATAACTATTTTACATTATCTCAGACAACGTAAAATTATAATAATAATCGGAGCAGTTCTTTTTACGATAGGTCTTATCGGAGCAATAATTATAGGATCAATAGTAATAAACGATACTGCTGATAATAGACTCACTCCTAACGGATACCCAGAGACAGAATTTTTAGGTATTTCTGCATTTTCGTATGAATATGCATTTGTATTTACAACAATTTTAGGATTATTTGTACTCTCTGGCGGACTATTTGGTATGGATTCAAAGAAGAAAATCAAGTTACAAAAATAACGTTGGTAGATCTTAGATTTCAAATATAAAAATACGGTTAATTTGTTACAAAAACCATAAATATATTTTTATTTCACAATATATTATTTATTACAATTAATGCAAATACAATATGAATATTACTGAATGCGAAACAATCAACACTTGATAATTATGTCCAGTTTCTGGATACTGTTTGTGAACTTGCAAAGATAGATAAAGTGAAGGTAATTGAGATTGTAAAGAATAACAAAAATAATAAAAAAATTGAATCTGTTAGTAATTTGTTGGATTAGTTAGTCAGTTAAGATATCCTTATTTAGTATTTCTTGTCTTTGCTCATCATCATCATTTTATTTTTATCATAGTCATCATCATCATCGTGACCGTATTTGTCATATTTTTCTTCACCATACTTCATTTTATGTTCATCATCCCATGTTATTTCTTTCTTCATCAAAACTTGTCCATTTCCGGGATCTACAATGACTTTATATTTTTTCATATCTTCATCTACTATCTTTATCTTGTATACTAAATATCCATGAGCCGGAGTTAACTCTGCCTCCTTGACAGTTGACTTTAATCCAACATTGACTAGGGCTGTTTTTATTGCATCTATCATGTTAACATTTACTTTTGATTTGAATGCTTCACCAATAGTAGATTTCACATCAATCGTCCCAGTCCAGTTTACCATAGGTTCAGATTGATTAGACATTGTCATTATTCCTATCCTCTTATCCTCTTCCATAAGTGGTGGATTTTCTGGATCCATTTGAGCAAATGCATTTCCTAAACTACTTTTATCGCTATTTGTGCCTATAATTCCTAATGCTAAAAGAGCAATTAAGGTTGTAGTTGCAAGAATTATTTTCATTGAAAATTATAGGTTACTCTAATTTATAACGATTAGGGATATATTCTTTATAGAGATCAGGTAGTACGATGACTATTATTTACTATTGAACCAATCAATTATGAATTTAATATTTATATTAATATAAATTTAAAAAATCATCTTCAGAACAAACAATAAGAATGAATTTCAAAAATTAATAAATACATTCTAAGCAATATGTAATTTAGTCATTTGACAAACACACCAAAGATCATGTAACCAATTTTTGTTGTCTTAGGAAACTTAACAACAACAAAATTGTTGTTTGCACAAAATACATTAAGGCTATGACAACAAGAATTATCTCAAAATATTAAATAGATAAAATGTGATATTAACTGAATCCTATTAATTTACGTTGTTGAAAGGCTATGACAACAATATTTTTTAAATAACATATTCAAAACATAGAATGAGAATTTATAAAACTTATAAATATAATTTTTTATTATTATAATATACTCGTCTAAAGTAGTCTTGTCCAGACAAATAGGTAAATCGTAGTAGTTATAGTCTGAATCATTGTCTAGAAGTAACTTCTACTATCAGCTCAGACTATGACAATAATCTACTATCTAAAACTCTAAAAGAATAGTTTCAAAAGTAATAAATAATATAGTTCATAAGTTAAAAAAATTATAGAAAAACAGTAAAATATAAAATTGACCTCTAAATTACATTCTTTTCTTTTACTTCTTTATATTGTATTAGTTCTGGAAAAATTTCTAATTAATATTTCTTTTGCCTTAGTTATTCCTTCATCAGAGAAAAATATCAAAATTTTTTTTGATTTTTGATTTGCCACTGTTTGATAAGTTTGTTAATTGTCTCTTCTTTGTCGCTTTCAATTATAATAGCACTTTTTAAGTTGTTGCATTCTATCACTCTCATCTAAATATTTAAATTTAATAATTAACTGATGTAATTAAGGTCTTTTAATGAAGAAAGAGAAAGAGAAAGATAAAGAAAATCATGAAGGAGATGTTAGTTATAATCCTAAACGTAATAGTGAAAAGATCCACCAACAAGAAGAAGAGAGATCAAGAGATATAGAGTCTAATAATCAAGAAGAGGAGGAAAAAGAGGTTAAAGAAAAAATAATAGATAGAATGATTAATAGAAATTATAATACGTCTAGTAAACCAGAGGAGGGTACAAAGCAAAACTCCGTGTTACGCTCTATTGACGACAGAACTATCTATGATTTACAAACATTACTCTCCCAAAGACATGATAGACTTGAGAGTGCCTTCTATGAGCGTTATCAATACAATACATCAATAAAGAGAGGACAAGACTTTCTTCTTAATCACGTTGATTCTAAACTTTCTCTTGTTGTAATGTATGCGGATTTAGTAGGTTCAACAAAGATGAGTATGGCTTTACCAGTAGAAAGAATGGCAAAAATAATCAAAGCCTTTTCACATGAACTGTCTTCCGTTGTTGAAAGTTATAATGGATTTGTATTAAAGTACGTAGGAGATGCTGTTATTGCGTTCTTTCCAAGTGGTTTTAATAAGTACCTCTCTTGTGATACTGCATTCCAATGTGCAAAATCAATGATTAACGTAATAGAAAATGGTATTAATCCAATTTTAGAAAAAGATAAAGATAATTATCCAAAATTGGCTGTTAAAATAGGGATAGATGAAGGAGAGAATTTAGTTATACAATATGGATATGATAAAAGTGCACCAATTGATCTGATAGGATATCCTATGAATGTAGCAGCAAAGATGACTTCCCTAACTGGACCAAACAAAATAACTGTTGGAAATAATGTATATAAATTGCTACATCCTACTGTACAACCAGAATTTCAGGAAATGCAGATAAAAGTTGGAACTGAATGGAAATATATTGATTTGGAAACTAATTTGTCATACAAAGTTTATACAACGAAATAGCATTGAAAAAAATCTATAGAATAAAATAAATAAATAAAATAAATAAAATAATATATTATTCTGTTCTTATATAGAAATTATATAATATTAACTGCTTTCATAAATGATAAGATATTAAAAAATATAGACAGTAATTTAATTAGAAGGATATAAGTATTCCATTGGATAGTGAGGATATGGTTACTTTCTTCAAGGATAAAGAGACAGAGAAAACAATAAAAGATTATGAATATTTATTAAATGCGAAACAATCAACACTTGATAATTATGTCCAATATCTGGATACTGCTTGGTAACTTGCAAAGATAGATAAAGTGAAGGTAATTGAACTAGTTCAAATAATAAAAATAATATGGTCAATAAACTATTAGATTAGAGTAAAAATATTAAGAAAAATAATTATAATGATAGGAGAAATTGATATTAGAAATGATAATATCAATTTATTTTGCCTAAATAAATAACAAAGGAAACCAGAACGACACCATAATGTTCTTTCCTAAAGAAATAAACAAATAAACAAATAAATTTAATAGTATATGTTACTCAATAATTCCTCGAATTATAAATATATTTTATTATTAGGAAATGCAGATATCAAAAGAGGAACATAATATATAGTATATAAATATATGAGGAGGTGTAGTAGTTAGGTTAAAAAATTAAGATGCCAAAACGATACTATCGATGTATTTAATCATAATAGGCGATGTTGGAAGAGCCACAACATTGGCAATAGTAAAAAATAAAAATCAAAGTCAAACAACAACAAGGTTTTGGGTATTTGATGGATGTTTTAAGTTAAAATTTTTAAATGATAAGAGATTTGCAGATCAATTACTACAAGTCATAAATTTTTCAAGGGAAGAATGATAATAATAAGATTGATATTGATTGATAATATTATAAATTAAAAATAAGAAACAAAATATGAAACATTTTTCAGCATTATGTTGAAGAAAATAATTAGTTAATCAGAAATTTAATTGTCATTCACTAATCTGCTATATCGAATTTCTTACTCTACTATTTTTCGTAGTTCAAATATATTTTTTCATTGTATTAAAAATATGCACAAGTCAATACCTACCTTTGGACTTTTGTTAAGTTCATTGGTAATGTTATCAGCAATGCCATTATTCAACAAAACAACAATACAGTAGCAATGGCACAAGGATACGACAATTACTATGGCGATAGTTATAGCCAATATCCAACTGACGATAAAAAATATGAATGTAGGACAGGTCCATTTGAAGGATTCTTTGTTAGTTCAGTGGAGTTCTGTAAACATGTCAAGTTTGACGATAAAAAAGACCATAGAGATACTAAAGTAGCTCCACCTGGTCCTCAAGGTCCCCCAGGCCCTGCAGGTCAACAGGGAATTCAAGGAATCCAGGGTATACAAGGTTCTATTGGTCCTAATGGGACACAAGGTCCACCTGGTCCTCAAGGCCAACCAGGAATTACTCAACTCATTAATGGCACGAATGTTTATCTAGTCACAAGATCGGGTAATACTACTACTTCCTTGCTAGAGGTAACTGCTCCATGCGAAGCGGGTGATTTTGTCATAAATGGAGGATATAGTTTCAGTGGTTCTCTTGGCGAATTTACACTAGTAGCTCAAAATGGTCTTATCATCTTTCCACCAGGAGAAGGATGGCATACAACTATAGCATCTCTTCCACCAACAGTAATACCACACACACTCACTGTTAATGCGTTTTGTTTTGACAATTCACCATAATACCAATCCACTCCATTTTTTATTTTTAATAATATCACATTAGAAGAACAAAATAAATTTTAATTATTAAAATATCTCAATTTCAAAGCATAGAATTAGAATTTAAGGTAATAATAAATATAATTGGTACTAACTTAATTTAGCCCAAATTTGAAACCATTTGACATACACAGTAAGTCATAATATTTCATAGTCTGAATCCTCAGCAGGATCTTCTACCAGTTCGGGCTATGACAAGTAATTAATCTATTACTCTAGCGATATAAGTTACTTATCAATACACTTGTTCTGTTGTATCTAAAATTCATAAATATTTTATTTTTCAATATATAATTACCAATCTAATCATATATTTACTCGTCATAGTCTTCTATTATTGCATCCTCGATAGTAGTAGGTTATTGCTTTAACTTTTTAAATAATATTAAAGAATTAGAGTTTATCATCATGCGAAATAGATTTTGATATACTTTCATTTACAGCATTAATTAATTTAAATATTGATACACGTTTTTTGAGAATGTTGAATTTATAATTATATTTGAAATCCTTGAAATTACTTAATAATATTACATTTAGTTTTGGATTTATTTCTAAGAGTTTGGTACTAAGCAATAACGCATTTATTTTGGGCATTTTGTCATTTATAATCAATAATGAGTATTTATTCGAGTTTTCCTTGATGTGTTGATATGCTAAACGAGGGTCAGTGAAACTAGAAACATTATAGCCGCTCAT
>JAATVK010000204.1 GCA_014523485.1 Nitrososphaerales archaeon TH5894 | reverse complement strand
CATTAACTGTATAATTTTGTATGTTTTTGTTTAATGTGTTATATGTTTCAGAATATCTTTGTGGTACATTGAAATTTGTCCAGTAGGAGTTATTATTATTGATGTTATCAAAGAATTGAGCATAAGATGATTGATATGTATCAAAGACATTCTTTTGTAGTTCTATAACATTGTTTGATATTTCTTGAATTGTTTTGTTAATTTGTTCTTGAGATTTCTTGAAGGTATCTGCATTCTTTTCAAAGATTCTTCTATTATCGTCTTGAAATTTATTTACACTTTGGTTAATTTTTTCTGTAGTATCAGATAGGTTGGATACTGTATCCTTGTATTGTTGTTTCTGTTGTTCTAAATATCTGTCTGTACTTTCCTTAAATTGGTTGGTACTTTCTTTTAGATTATCTTTTTTAGTTGAAGACATACCTACTATTTCATAGTTAAATGATATTAAGATTAATACTATTGACTATATATTTTTCATTTCATTATATAGAAAATTGGTTTTATCTATATTAATACGCTTTGAAGATTAACAAGTATGACTCCACAAGTAGAAGGTTGGTAGTGGGACTCGAACCCTTATTCATCAAAGGTGGGTTCTATACCCTAGTTTGAAGAAATTCAGTAACTTTCTTTTTATGAATGTTAGTAGTACAGCGAAATACTAACTAATAATAATAATATAATTAATAAAATGCAAAAACATCGATAGAAAATAGTAGTATTCAAATCAACAATTAAACAAACTTTTTTGTCTAACTGATTTAATTACAAAAATTTATTATAAAAGAATAATAAAATGCATGATGATATAGAGATTACAATATTAGGAAGAAGAATAATAAATCAACTTCCTATTAGAAGTATCTATGAATATGAGGAAAACATAGAAGTTTTGATTACAAATTCAAAACCTGAAAAAGAAGATAATTACAAAATTTTCAGCGAACCGAATTAGGTATAAAACTAGAAGACATATCCAAAGAAAAGGCTAATTGCGACAAATTGAACTTGTGGAAACTCGCCCTAACACCTCACCGTCAAATGGCAGTAAGGTAAATAAATAAGATGAAAATGAAGGGGAAAGAAGAAGAATCAGAAATTATGGCAAGAAAGCAGATCTATCAGAATTTATAATAAAAAAGTGATGGAACTAATATAAGAGATGTGATCTATATTTTTAACAATTGAAATTTCCTACTATTGACAAAAAAGATTCAGAGGAGAAGGAGGAGGAAAAGAAAGAAAATGTGGTAGATTTTGCTGCAATACTGACTGGAAAAGAGGAAGTGCCAGAAGTAGATACATTGGATACTGCTTTAGCAACATTTCAATCTAATATTAATACTAATAAAGATGATGATGATGAACAAAATGATATAAAATACTCTGTTAAAGTTACAGATACAGATAAAATAAAAGAAGTTCATATTCATACAGGAAAATCTCGTAAAAAAGGAGATGTAGTTGCAGAGTTGTATAAATCTGAAATACCATCAAGGGAAGTCATAGGTAGCCTAACTACTGGAAAAATTAGACCAAAGGATTTAAAAGGTTCACTACAAGGAAAGAATACCAAGGAATTAGTCAGAAAAATAGAGAAAGGAGAAGCCTATGTAGATTTAATGACAGAAGATAAACCAAAGGGAAAAGTAAGAGGAAAAATTAAAAAATTAGTACCATCTTGAAGTTATAAAATAAGAAAATCTTCTATATCTTTGTGTTTGTGTTCCCATGTAAGAATACTTTGTTCTCTACTATTATTGTGCAACGTTGCATCCGATTCTTCCAGACCTTGTTCGTATTTTGATCATAACTTTAGATGAACAATAGAATTTTATAAATTCAATATTTTATTATGGTCCGCCCGTTCCTAAGTTGATTTTTCCTTCACCATCAGGATGATCAATTTGACTTTGGTCATTTCTATTATCATTTCCTAAACCTTCAGTCATACTAGTATCTTTCCTTTCTCTTGTCCATATGCATATGCTAATGTTGTATTATTAGTTCATTGTGAAGCACAGAATTAGTCCTTAAAAACTTTTGTGTGAATTATCGGTCGTAAAGAGGTCCTATTAAAAAGATACAAATTCTAAAAGACATATTTATGAATATTAGTTTAGTAGTCAATAATCTTTTAAATAAGTTTAATACTTAGTGTTTGTTACTTGTTTTAACAATATAATATACTTAATTATCAATTTACTGTATATAATATTTTTTATTCATTTCGTAATAAACTATTCAATTCAATTTATAACAATACTATAAAATGAATTGTATTAATAGATCTATAATTAACAGAAATAAGTAATTTATAGAATAAAAATGAATAACTATTTTGGTATGTGTTTAATAATTCTATAAAATGTTAGTAATCATGTCACAATTAAAATTATCTTCATTTTTAATTTTATTTTCAATGATAGTTTTATTTAGTATTGGTATGATCACAGGAGAAAATATTAAGTCGGTATTTGGTCAAACTTATAAAGACGAGACAAATAATCAAATGCAAAAATCAAAAAATAAGAACAATAATGATGATGGTAAAGAATTAACTACGGTAATTAAAGTAAAAATAATAAAACAAAACATAGATTTGGCAAACTATGATCATTTAAAAATAGTTGGTTATCTGAATGGAGAAGGACAAACAAAATACATTGATCTAAAAGAAATAAAGGGAGAAGAAGAGAAATCAAAAAATTCGACTATAAATCCCTTAACTGTTAATCTGAATTTCAACAAAAGTAATGATATTTCAAGTACAATGATCGATGATGAATATTATATCTGTGCTTATGTATTGGATGACGATAATGATGGTAATATAAAAGAAAACCCAACTTTTCTCTCTCCCTCTTCCACTACTCTTCCATTATATGATTGTGATGAAGGAAATATAGGATTATCAACTAGCAAAGATACAGTTACTTTATTTTCTACTATGAAAAAGTATGGTGAATCTAAAGCAACATATACTTCATCAAAAACATTTTACTCTACAAACCAACAAAAAAATGTAAAAAATATATCATCTGATCCAGACGAGGAAGTGAAAATTACAATAAATGTTCCAATCTCGGATGCCAAAGATATACATGATATGAATGTTGTATCA
Organism: Nitrososphaerales archaeon TH5894; assembly: GCA_014523485.1. Taxonomy (GTDB): domain Archaea; phylum Thermoproteota; class Nitrososphaeria; order Nitrososphaerales; family Nitrososphaeraceae; genus TH1177. Next base: position 2,127 of record JAATVK010000204.1, on the reverse strand, counting down.
ATGGTTAAAGGAGAATATCAGATAAAAACAATTGATGTACAAAAAGAATTGAAAAATGGAAATAATAAGAATGATAAAATTCCAGTACCTTTTACCTTTGAAAGACAGACAGAAGTAGGACCTATACAACCAGGAGATCTATTCTTTGGATGTGTTACTTCTGACGAATTTCCTGATCAAAACTCCGATTGTGAAAAGAGAATGTTAAAAGATTTAGATGTAATAAATACAGTATGTGCAAGAAAAGATAGTAGTTGCTAGATCTAAAAAAGCACTTTTTATTTCAAGAATTTAGCAAAAGCGACAAAATATTTTATAATTGAATAATTGTGCGTGAATCTCATATTTATTAACTTATGTTTCCGGTCAATGTTATCAATAGGATTAATACATTGCCAAGTTATTACATATTGTTATTAGTAAATACGTTTTACCTTATTGTTATTACAAAGTTATATACATATTATACTAAACAATAATTAACAACTTTCCAACTAGTTAATGATAATAACAAAAAACATGAGTCAATATTAGATTTGGAATTAAAAGGATTAAAAGCAATGACCGATTAACTATAAATTTTTAATCAATTAATTAAATTACAATTTTCTAATTTAATAGTATTGGTGGTCATAACAGGCATTTCAAAAGTAACTATTATAGTTTTATCATCAAATGAATCTAGATTTTTTAATATATAATTTGTAATTCCTTCTAAAATGAATTTGTCTTTATCTTTTCTACCATGTACAACAAATTTTAATTTCTCTTCCATAATCTAATACTAAAAGAAAATGCTCATTTGTTATTATAGTTTATGAAGCAATTAATAAATTTATTATTATATTCATTTTGTTAATATAACAATTATATATCATTACTCTTTCAGCAATATAAGAGTCTGCAAAAATCTTATCAACTTAATGTTTTGTTATATTATATTTACTGATTTGAATAATTAATATATTCTACAAAATTAAATTAAAAACTTCGTATTGAAATTCACATCACTATTCATCAAATCCTAGTTTTACTACATTGATACATTAAAGTTTAATCTATTTTGATATTATTAATTATAGTTATATATTATAAATCCTAATTAAAGAAACAATACTATTTATAAAGATGAGAATAATAATAATAATAATAATAATATTTTTTATTTAACATTAGTTAACTATATTATATTCATGTTCAAGTAAAATCAAATTATTTTTCAATTTGATAAAAAGTTATTCTAGATACAATATTAACGCAACATGTTTATCAGTAGGAGAAGAATTTATTCTTTCTAATGTATTAAGTTTTATATCGATAAAATTGTCTACATCAATTTTTTGCAAGAATTGATTTATTTGTGATTCTAATGAAATTGCTGAGTTACATGTTTCAATTATTTTTACTTTTGGTTTCATTTCAGTCAATAAGGATAAATATTTATTAAAATATTAGGGCGATTCTCAAATTAAAGATTAAGATTATTAAATCTAGAAAGGGAATTGACTTTCAGATTCCATAACGAGAATTTCAGGAATTTATAAATACGTTCATCAATAACTTATTTTTGATCTTTCCTATAGAGATCTATTATGCATGTCATAAGTCAATTTAATATTCTGAACTAAATAATCAATATACCTAAATCACTAGTTCAGACTATGACTATTAAATTGTATCAATTTATTTTTACTTAAAATTATCATAGTCAGAATTAGATATTGGTTTATAGATACCTGTACATAATAAAAAAGATAATTGGAGTAGAGCCGAGGATGGGACTCGAACCCTTATTCATAAATGTGTTGGTTCAACTATCAATTATTAAAAATTATGAATTAACACTGATTTCTTTTTAGAGTGCTATAAAATACTAGATGATAAAATTAAATTTGAAAATAGTATTTGGTCACGAAAATTGTTGGAAAAAATAATATAAAAGTATTATTAATAATTTTTCAATGTCATAATTCATTTTCGATATTTAAAAAAAATATAAACTAATACGAATGGAACTATTGCAAAAATATAAGACAAATGTTCATAACTAGATCCTATCCCTGCATTCAAACTAAATTTCAATCCAAGTAATAAACCTAAATACATAGTAATTGCTCCTGGTATCAT
>JAATVK010000020.1 GCA_014523485.1 Nitrososphaerales archaeon TH5894 | reverse complement strand
CCAGCGTTGATGCAAGAATCCCTCCCAATAACTGGAGTATCAATTCCTCCTTTAGATCCAATGTCATCATCCCTATCTATACACAGGACAATTATACAGTTAAAACTCTTATTTTGACTAGTAACTAAATCTCTTATGGATAGATTCTCGCCATTATTACCATTTGACAAAAGAGGACCTCTTTATTTTATCATTTTTCGCATTAATTAATTTATCTATACTACTCGAAATTAATTATTAACTATATTATTGAATAGAATAAATAAAATTTAGGAATAATTTCGAGTAAAAAGAAATAGAATAAAATTTTTCTGAAATTCTTATACTATTATCAGTAAAGATAAGGAGATCCAAAAGTAAATGTATCATTTAATATGATAGGTCGTATCTACATATATTGTAAATCATTATCTTCTTTCCATAGATTTATCCTTTGATGAAACCAAGGATAAAAACTTGTATTCTTATCTTCAAATTGTTTCTTAATTATTTTGGCAATAGTCTTAGAAACTTGACCAGGTTCCCCATAAATCTCCTTCTTATTTTTTGACTTTATTCCAAAATCCTCAAATTTATCATACAAATGATTCACCATCGAAGTAATCCATTCCGAATTTATTGGTGGAATGAGTAAATTGCTTTTAGCATCAAAAATTGTTTCAGGTCTATCTGTGTTTAATCTTATAGTAAGAGATAATACATTTTTGAAATATAATAATTCCTCTTGCATAGAACCGGAATCTGTCATCTCTGCCCAACATCGTCCACTATCTAAGAACTCGATTACTTGGCCATATTCTTTCCATAAAGGAGTAATTAACAATTTTTGAGGAAATTCTTCTGCTAGCAATCTAATTTTATCTTCTAGACCATAAAATTTCAATGCAGACTTGGTTGCATTGAGCATAACTAAGACAACTTTGTGATCTGAATACTTTACAATATTAACTAGTCCATGGATTATTGACTTGAACCGATGTTCAGTTAGATTTTCTCGTCTATGAATATCCATCCTTATCCATTTCCCTTTTTCTAATTCAGGATATAATTCAAAAATACTTTGAGATACTTTTTGTTTCCTTTTTAAATATATTGCATCTACGACTGAATTGCCAACAACATGGACAAATTCATCAGGATATCCTTCTTTAACAAGGTTATCCTTATTCAATTGAGTAGGAGCAAAAAAATACTGGGTTCCTGCAGAGCATATCCAAGTATCTATTTGTTCTGGAAATGGTTCTTCTCTGGCGACAAACCATTTTCCATCAAATTGTTCTTGAATATATTTTTCTATGAGATCCAAGGTAGGTTCTTGTGTAATTTTTAATTTTTTCATAATTTCAGGGCTCATTGATCGTAATCCTGCCTCATTTTGTGCTACCTTTTGACCCATTCCAAAAACCCAAGCCAATGGAGCTATACCAGCAACTAACGTGTCTCCATGAACTACTGGAAGTAATTTTGATGTAGAACCAAATTCTTCTTTACAAAATCGACCAAAGGAACCAAATTTAAGAATCAATTCACTGGCTTTTTCCATAAGATCTCCCCTTATCTGCAAGTCACAACCAACAGATTCTTCTAATTTAAATTCCTTAATTCCAAAACCTAAAATATCATCAAAATGCTGACCTGTATCTATAACAAATACTGGAAGTTTTTCTCTTTTCGCCTCGACAACTAAAGGGGCTTGTTTATAGAAATCCGGTTTAGTACCGATAACTACGGAAAGTATTGGACTATTTTGTAGTTTTGCTGTATTAAAAATATCTCGTAGCAGTGTACTGTTTACATTTATAGGTAAATTTTGTTTTGATATCTCAATCTTTTCGATATTTGTAGTCCTCAATTAAATCTCCCTGTATTTTTAATTCCTTTTGTAGATTTTAAATAAACAATAAATCCAATAATAAGTATTGCTATACCTCCGAGTATAAAAGTATAAGGAACTATAACAAGAATAGGATGAAAAAAATCACTAGTTATATTAGAACTCAGAGATAGAGAAACCACCATACCTATGATTAAAATGATTCCAGTAATGGATAATAATATGCCACTCAATCTATTACCATAGTTTTTTGATAAACCAAATGATATTCCAGCTAAGATAATGGAAGGAGCACCAGAAATAGATAGGGATTTAACCACTACACCGAGAACATCAACAAACCTGTCTGGTCCTTTTCCTTCATTACCAATTAGGAAATTATAAAAAGAAATAACCAACAAAACAAACATTATTGCTAATCCGAGTGAGGCAATTGACAACCAACCTTCTAGATTCACGCCATTTTTTACTATACTCATTCAACTCCGACTAACTTTGCAATTTCTTTTCGTGCTGCGGCACCCAATTTTGAAGCAGCTGTTTCTGGTAGAATACTATTTACGAAAACGCCAAACCCTTTTTCTAATCCAGTAAGTTCTGAGATATGAGGATAAATTTCAATATGCCAATGAAATTGTCGGCTATTCTTTTTTTCTGGTGATAGCTGAAAAATCAGATTAAAAGATGGATTTTGTAATACTTGTGACATTCCTCCTAAAGTAGATCTTAAAATCATAGCGAGGTCAAATATTTCTTTTTGAGATATTTTTGTTAGAGTTGTAGAATGTTTCTTAGGATAAATTGCAAACTCATAAGGATAAATCGAAGCCCAAGGACAAATCGAAATAAAATTATCTGTAGCAAGTACTTGTCTTGGTCCATCGAGTTCGGTAGAAATAGCAATACATGAGGGACAATTTCCATTTTCATTAACATATCTATGGGATAATAATGCCTTAGATTCAATAAAAGGAGGAACTTCTGAAAAAGTAACAATATCAATATGAGGATGATCAATTTTTGTTCCGCACTTGTTTCCGTTGTTTATATAAACAGAAACATACGTTACTTTTTTCTGAGAATAGAGCCACCTTATTCTATCCTGTAAAACTAAAAGGACATTACACCATTGCTCTACCGAAATATTGGAGAAGCTATCAGTGTGATTGGGTGTTGCTACTAGAATCTGATGATATCCATAGGCTGGTTCACTGTATAGAGGCTTATCGGTATATAAACTAGAATTATTTTGAACTATAATAGGGATTTTACTATTGAAGACTCGGACGCTCCAATCTTTGACTATGTTTCCTTCAGAGTCAGATAATCGCTGGAGGATCCCACTTTTAATGACAAGAGATACTATTGAAGATGGTGTATAAATTTCGTTGCCCGGACAATATGGGCAAATTGTGTCTGGAGAATTATCCTCTTTCATTTCATCTAAATTACTAGGATAGATTACAAATTTATCCATGACATAATCTTTTCTCAAGTCACCCAATGTAATTCTTTTAAACGTCATGGTTTCCTTTAATTAAAGGTTCTGAATAGTTTACAAGTCTTAATACAGCATGATGATAGATATTTTCATATATTCTCCTGAAAAATCTTAACGATATTATAATGGTTTTAATCTCCAATATAAAAACTACGTTTTTTTAACGATCAATAAGTTTAAAATATAGTTTATATCTTGATAAATATTATGACAATGCCTAAAGGTTTTGGATCAAATGTAATTCAAAATGGAAAAAGAAATTTTAATGACTGGTGGAATTCTGTACCTGCAGATTTAAAGCAAAAAGCTAGGAAAGGAGATGAAAACAATAAGCCTTTATT
>JAATVK010000005.1 GCA_014523485.1 Nitrososphaerales archaeon TH5894 | reverse complement strand
TCCGACAGGGCACGCTGAGCAGCTAAGCTGTTTTGGATAACTCCTGAAAGCATCTAAGGAGGAAGCCATTCTCGAGAAAAGACAGCCTTCCGTAAGGAGAAGGGTAGCTATAGAAGATAGCATTGATGGAATGGAGGTGTACGCATCAAGCTTCGGCGAGATGTTCAGCCTGCCATTACCAATAACCCAAGGCACCTGATATATTTACTCTTTAATCTTGGTTAGTATACGTAAAGGTTAGAGTACTATTGGATAATTAGATCCTATACACGATGAGGTTTTTTATTATAATATTTATAGTCTATTTATATTAATTAATAAACTATCTTTTTTATGTGTCAATTTACATTGATTTTTTATAGAGGTTTGAAAAAATTCTGTAAAGTGTTTGAGTGGCTAAAGTTCCCTCTCTAAAATCATTATTCTTAACTGCAACCTCTACCATATCTATTCCAATCACTACAGCACTTTTATTGATCGATTTAAGTATTTCTATTATCTGGAAAGGATTTAATCCAAATGGTTCAGGTGTTCCTGTACAAGGTACATAACAAATATCATATACATCAATATCAAATGTAATGTATATGTTTCTATTATTTGTAAGTTCCCTTATTTTTCTTGTGACTTTATGAATATCTTTATTAATTTCCCATCCTGTAAAAGTATTAACACGATTGTTGGTAGCCATATCATTCTCCTCTTTGTCACTTTGTCGAATTCCAAGTTGAATAATATTATCACCTGTGATATGACCTTCATCAATGAGATGAAAAAACGGTGTTGTATGACAAATTTTCTTTCTATCATACATTGGTTTCATATCTCGATGTGCATCAAAATGAATTATTATAGGATTCTCATGAGCAAGTGATTTTATACTAAAATATGATAATGTATGCTCTCCTCCTAAGATAATAGGGACTTTTTTTTCTTTTCTTATTAATGAATTTATTTTATTTATTTTGGAGATTCTTTTTAAGTTATTCTCTAAAAGTTTTTCATATTTTCTATTTATTTTAGAATTGACTAGTGATAGGTCACCTATATCATATATTTTAATTTTTTCATAAATTTCTTGGTTTTCATCTAGTAAAAAAGATTCTATCTGTTTTGAAGACGTTACTCTAATTGCTTCGGGGCCATAAGAAGTTCCTTTACCAAAAGTAGTAGTTATGTCCAAAGGAATTCCATATAAAATTGCATCAGATTCTTTAAATGTTATTTTAGTTGGAAAATCTCCAAAACTACATTTTGAATTAGTTTTCTCAGGAGCGACAAAAAAGTGCTCTAAGGTTTCTAAAGAATTCAATTCTCTTAATTTAGGAAGCTACAAATTAAATTGTTTCTAGATTCTCCATAACCAATGTTTTTCTTATTTTTTAGACCAAAATAGTTCATCTAAATTAGATTGTCTATCTTTTCCTAATATGGATTGGAAGTTATAGTTTAATGCAGATAATAATTGATCAAAAGTTGATTCCATAGCTTCAAGATATTTTTCTGTGTCGATCTCGTTAATATTTCTAAGCAAATCTACCGGTTTTACCCCATCGTTAGTTTTTGTTTTTACATAGGAGATTATGTCTCCTGCTTTAATCTCCCTTCCTGATTGATGAAGTAACATTGCAGCTTTGATATGTTGGGGTAGACCTTTGTATGTTATGAAATCAATATTTTTTCCATCTATTGATTTTACCTTAGAATTATTTGTCTTTTCTCCATATCGATCAGGTGATTTGTTAACCATAACGTTAAAACTCAATTCTGAAGGATGAATTTTACCAGTCTCTAAATCATTAGCATAGATCCTTATTATCTTTTTGATATTCTCTTTTGCTTTTTGAAAATCCTTTTCAGAATTTACTTCTTTTAGTATTTCCAGAATTTTGTAGAAAGCTTTTCTTATGAATGGCGGTGTATGTGATTTTTTACCAGTTAATCCTTTTACATCTACTGTTCCATCTTCAAGTACTCCAAGGTAATTCTTTTTTAAATCACTAAAAACAACATATCTGTACGTTTTGTCTATTTCTAAGTCTACCTCTAACTGAGTCCTTGCCCATTCTGAAATCTCCTTTACTTTCGCAGAAGATGGGTTTTTTAAAAATAAAGAATCTGTATCACCATATATTACTTCAATACCAATTTGTTTACATTTTTCTATTGTTCGTGTTGTTGTTACCCTTCCTATGGCTGCAGTAGCGTCGGCTACTGGTAGACAATATAATGGAAAGATTTCTGCTCCCATAACACCATAACTGGCATTTAGTATTACCTTTATAGCCTGACTAATTACTTCATAAAGCTGTCGATAATCTGTAGTTGTTGTTTTATCTTTTGAAAGTTGTTTATAGTATCTTACTCTCAAGTCTCGTAGAGAACCAATGAGAAGAGATGTCAAACCTCTCCTTCTTTTACATATCCAATGAGTAGTTTCAGGAATTTGTTGTTCTGGATCGTTTTTGCAAGATAGGTGAGAACAATTTACAGTTTCATAGGAAAGATTATGAACTTTTATAATACTTGGATAAAGTGATGCAAAATCAACAACTACTACATTAAAATGTATTCCTAGTTTGGGTTCTACTACAAGACCACCGCGATATTTTTTTTCTTTGATTATAGCAGTAGTGGATGATACTCCCTTAGATATGAGCTCATCTCTCCTAGGTATTAAAAAATTATTTTGTCTATGCTCAAAATATAACATTCCCCTGATCCATTGATTTACTCCAAATCTTGAAACATCATCAATTGGTAAATGCGAAATTCGAGAAATTACTATTAATAGTTTCATTAAAAGGTTATCGTTAAACGTAGAAAGTCCTAATGTGAGATCAGCGTCTTTTAAACAATACTCTGCCAATTTGTGTATAGGAAGGTCTGATATGTCTCCTTCAAATTCTATTTTATGATCATTAAGTAATGATTCGGAAATAGCATTTAACGTATATTCTGCGTATTTATGGTTAAAAGCATAAATCTGTATAGATCTATTTTGGAACGTTCTAAATAGATCAATATGAATTCCATGTTTAAGATTTACTGGTTCTGCCTGCATTCCTCTTTTTATAAAAGTATCCCTTTTTACAACAATTGGAATATCTTCTTTTTTTATAATTTCTTTATTTAATGGATCTATTCTGGGGTCTTGCGCCCTCATGTATAAATATGGAAGATCAAAGTCATCTCCATTGAACGTAATAATAATGGGGTAATTTTTAATATCTTTGAATGCCGCTAGGATTAACTCCTTTTCAGTTTCAACTACTTCTGCTTCAGAAATAAAGGCATTTTTTTCATTCGAATCCTTATTTAAGACGTATACTTTTCTGAAACCATCACTCCCTGCTAATCCTATAGCAGTAACTGTTTTATCATGGTCTCGTGGATGTGGAATTCGTCCTTCTTCAGATTCTACTTCAATATCTATTGCAATTCTTTTTAGATCCGGAATTGGTTGGTTTAATAGATTAACCCACTGAGATATATAATAGTTGTAATTAATTGTTTTAGTGTCTAATAGATCTAAATTATTGTTATCAATTAATTCATAAAGTTTATTACGTATTTTAGGATCTATTTCATATTTATATTGATAAATATTATCATTTTTCCTATAATAATAAGTACCGGGAATAAGCGCATTATCATATAGATAATTTTCATGGTATTTTATATCTGCTTCCCATGCAGTTATTTTTTCTCTTATACTATTGTCAGTTCCTCCTATCGATAAAGGATCTGGCGCAACAATTTTTATTACATCAATTTCCTTGTCCGAAATTAAATCATTTTTTTTAGTAGGAAGTATATTATACTTTGGTTCTTTTTTTATAATTTCTTCTGCTTTTTCTTTATATTCTATTTTCGTATAACAATATGGTTTATGATTAGTTCTATCTTTCCAGAAATATATTACTTCCAAGTCAGGATCATAAAATTTTAATAAAACTTTTTGATCTTCTCCAGAATAAATAGCAGAGAGTAATATAACATTTTTATTTTCTGGTAAGTCTGATATATTGTTACTTAATTTATTTTCATCTTTAATAAAATATTCTTGAGTCACTATCTCTACTTTATTTATATTCTATTAAATTTAATCTTTTCAAATAATTTTATTAAATATGACCGAGTATTAAAAAAGTTAAACTGCTTTTTCGGCCGTTTTAGCTTGAACAAGAATAATACCTATTAAATATAATAAAATCATTGGCCCTGCAATTAACCACATTGTAATTCCACTGCCGTCAGGAGTAATAATAGCTCCAAAAACTACAATTAAAATTATGGAATAGCGGAAATTTTTTTTCCAGAAGTCATAATCAATTATCTTTGATAAGGATATAATATACATGAGCAGTGGAAGTTCAAAGGATATTCCGAAGCCAATTAGAAATTGTAGAACAAAAGTTATAAAATCATTAATATTTAAAAAAGTCTCTACACCGATTGATTCGCCATATTTGTATAAGAGATCAAGTGTAAATGGAATTATAAGTAAATATGAAAATATTATACCTATCAGAAATAATCCTAAAGTAGGAATTAACATTTTCACTAAGTTGATTCGTTTCTTTTCCCTTTCCTCTATTGCAGGTCCAATAAATTCATACAGTTCTCTGATTAATAGAGGTATTGAAATAATAATTCCTATTAGTACTGCTACATATATTTGTGCAAAGAAAGCTTGACCTGGAGCAGTCTGAATAAGTTCAACTCCTACAGGAAGTAAAGAATCTTTCATAAAAGAGGTAACTTGTATAGCTATATTATTAAATGGATTTGGATCAATAAATGGAATATAAAGAGTATTTGGAACATTAAATATGCTTATATTAATTTGATAAACTTTGAACCCAAATGTAATACAAAAGACAATAATTATTAAGATAATAATAGAAACCCTCAATATCCTGGACCTCATTTCAGAAAAATGTTCTCTTAAAGACATCTCATTGGGCATATGTTTAAAGATCTCGATAGTGAAATATATTTTATATCTATTTAAACAAGATGAATAATAATATATATTAATAAAAAAGATAACATTCTTGATGTTATTTGATAATTTTTTTTTGTAAATTTCGTATTTAATTAAATTATCAATTTGGATAATTAGTTATGACTCTAGTTGATAAATAATACTAATCGTATCGTTTTAGTATAACAAATATGTCGATACAGGAATTTCTACTCCCTGATGAAAATATTAGATTCCATAGCAAAACAAGTGTGAAGTATGGTGAAAAAAAATATAACGTTTTGATAACTGATATTAGGATAATACTTTATGCACAAAGGGGACATATTTTAAAAACCGATGATGTTATTAGCGAACGGTTAGATAAATTACGTGAAATAAAATATTGTGAAAAGGGATTGGTATTTAGAAGTGCAAAAATTTCAATTCAATCAAGTATAAATCTTGATATAGTTGGATCTTGCACAGAATTAAAACAATTATTTAATAATTTACAGGTTATTGTTTATTGATATCTAGTATAAATTTATTTAATTATCTTAATTTGTATCCTGAAAAGGGAAAATAAATTTCTACTATTAAAATATTATAATTAATACTTGTATCAATTATAATATTTGAGTCATTTTAATATCAAATACCTGTATTTAACATTTGACTTTTACCATTTTTGATATCTTTATTATTACTATTTGTTTAATATATAGAGTGATAAATGAATAATGATTCTCTTTTATAGGGATTAGATAAATATAAAATTAAACATCATTTTATTTTTGATTATTCAAAAAATAGGTTTATCTGTTTGCCATATCAACACCATTTATAAGAAAATATATTTTTATAATAATCTACTTAAATGGTTTTAGAATTTACAGGAGAAATAACTGATCCTATTCATAAGTATATCCGTATTACAGATTTAGAAAAAAAATTAATTGATACTGAAGTTTTTCAACGATTAAGAAAAATAAGGCAACTGGCAGGGGCTCACTTAGTATATCCTAGTGCTCAGCATACCCGTTTTGAACATTCCTTAGGAGCCATGCATTTAGCAGGACTAGCAGCAGAGACTCTTCTAGATAAAGGGTATATTACTTATAAAGAAGATGTGGAAAGTTTACGGATAGCTGCGTTATTACATGATATCGGACATGGGCCTTTTTCTCACCTTTTTGAAGAAGTTCTCAGTGAGAATGAGTCAAAGATAATTAATCATGAGATAATAGGAAAAAAAATAATAAAAGAAACAATAATAATTGATATTTTGAGAAAGTATGGGTATGATGGTGATTATGTCTGTAAGCTTTCTTTTGGAGAATCCAAAAAAATGTTTTATAATGAAATCATAGCAGGAAGTTTATCCGCAGATATCATGGATTATTTGCCTCGAGATAGTTTCTTTACTGGTGCAGAATATGGAAAAGTTGATTATTATAGGTTAATTAGTTCCTTTGAGGTTCTTTCAAACGGTCACTTAGGTATCAATAAATCTGCAATTAATTCTCTTGAATCTATGTTAATTTCTAGATATCAAATGTTTAAAGCTGTATATTTTCATAAAACTGTGAGAGCAGGTGAAGTAATGTTATTGCATTCTCTTATGAGTGCAGATAAACAGCTAAATTTTTCAAATTTTTCTATTGAAGAATATTTGGACTATACTGATGAAAAAACAATAGATATTATTTGCTCTTTAACTGGAAATAAATTTGCTTCAGATTTGGCTTTGGATTATAAAAAAAGAAAACTTTTCAAATGTGTTTATGAAAAATTTTTACAAAACAAATATAATGCATTTGATAAAGAGTTAGCAGGTAAACAAATTAGAGAATTTTTGGAAGGGGTAACTGAATCTTTGGATATTGATGAACGCTTCATATTTATTGATATTTCGCGAGCTCCTTCAATGCCCCTTACTCCTTCCAAGGAAGAATTCAATTCAATAATGTTAGTTGATAAAAATTTAGAATTCGAAACGCCTACTTCCGATATTCCATTGATTAATTCAATAACAGGTTTTTTAGATATGATCCGTATTTATACGCCTGAACGAAATAGAGAAAAATTGGAAAAAGTGTTAAAGAATATTGATCTTTAAAGGGAATAGAATTGGTTGAGTATCACCAAAAAAAACGAATAGTAATAAAATTGAGTGGAAGTATTTTTAGTCTATCTGACAATCATGACCAAGACAGTAATAACTATTACAATATTTTTAAACAGTATAGTGATATTTTAGCTAATCTCACATCTAATGTACAATTAATAGTTATTACGGGAGGTGGAAGTATAGCAAGACTTTATATCAATTTCGCAAGAAAATTAGGACTGGATGAAGCAAGCCTAGATTTGCTCGGTATAGCTATATCACGAGTAAATGCAAAATTACTTATTGCTTCTTTGGGTCATTATGCTTATCCTGAAGTTCCTATTTCATTAGATGATGTAGGTAGGTTTGTTGAAAGTAATAAAATAATTGTTTCAGGAGGATTACATCCGGGCCAGAGTACTAATGCTACCTCCGCTCTAATTGCAGAAAAGACAAGAGCAACTGAATTTATCAATGCAACTGACGTCAAAGGAATTTATGATTCTGATCCTAGGAAAAATAAAAATGCACAATTATTTAAAAAAATTGAAGTAGGTAAGCTACTAAATATAATATTAAAAGAAAGTACAATGGCTGGTGAATATGATTTACTGGATATAGTAGCTTTAAAAGTAATAGAAAGATCTAAAATTAGAACAAAAGTAATTCTTTCCGATCCCAAAAATATATCTAATACCGTACTAGGGAAAAAGTATATTGGAACCGAATTAGTATTGTGACTAAAAATGAATAATAATCATGATAAATGCACCCAATTTAGAATCTTATCGCATAAATAATGTCATAATACTGTCATTATCAAATCACTGTTTTGATTTCTCCCTCAAATTTCTTAAAACCATCAAGAATCATTTTTTCTACTATGTTATTACCGTCTTCAATTGTCATGGATTTTGATTGGGCTTTTGCATAGCCCTCATTATCACAGATAAATAAAATCATTTCCTTACCATTGTTCAAACTTCCAACTAACATTTCTTCTCCTACTGGTTCAAAGCCAGAACTTCCTTTTTTTATTGTGTATGTTAACATGGAGAATCCTGTATACTCAAACAATTTCATTTGAGCTTTTCTTGACCTTTCTTGTCCGAGGAATGCAGCTTTATGATATTGCATTAGAGATAATTTAGTATTGACTGATAATTATTAATGTCTATCTAGTTTTATTAAAAATAGGACTTTTCAACAAATACCTATCTATTGAAAAAAATGTAACTATATTAATTTAACACTTAAATTATTATTGATACTAACAATATTAGAAAGAAGTTTGATTACCATAGATAATCTATTGATGCAGATGCCTTTTGGTTTTGAATGGATATTTATTATAGTGATTATAGTTGTATTATTCTTCGGAGTAAAAAAAATCCCTGAATTAGCAAAATCTTTTGGGAAGGCTACAGCAGAGTTTGAAAAAGCTAAGATCGAAGCTAAACGAGATCTAGAGAAATATAAAAAAGAAAATACTGAGGTTGAACGAGAAAAACTAGAATCTATTGCCGAAACTCTAAGGATAGATTATACCGATAAAAATGACGAAGCTTTGAAGAAAGCTATTGAGAACGAACTTAATAAAAATAAAAATGCTTAATATACACAAAATATTTTTTTCTTAAACAATTTATTATCTATACTATTAAATTTCATAAATAATGATTAATTCAGCTCAAGTTGTTGATATTGTGAAAAATTATGACAAGAAAAATATCAACATTGGTGTTTTGGGTAGTCATTCAGCACTTGAAGTGATGGATGGAGGTATTGATGAAGGTATTAAAAATGTATGTATCTGCCAAAAAGGAAGAGAAACGCCTTATTTGAGATTTAAAAGATTATCTAATACGGTAATAGTTCTGAATAGATTCATCGATATTATAAATCCCGATTCTCAAACGAAACTACGAGATCTGAATGTTTTAATGGTAGCCCATAGAGCTTTTTCTGTCTACATTGGATATGACAACATAGAAAATAAATTTTATATTCCGATTTTTGGGAATAGGTATCTTTTAAGAGCTGAGGAAAGAACAGCACCTAAAAATCAGTACTACTTGTTGAATAAAGCTAAAATTAAACATCCTCAATTAAAAAAACCTGATGATATATCAGGACCATCTATTGTCAAAGTTCAAGAAGCAAAAAGAAAGTTGGAGCGCGCTTTTTTCTTTGTTAATTCATATAATGATTATTTAGAAAAAACCGAAATAAAGATAAAAAGTGGATTAATTAGTAGAACAGATTTAGAAACTGCAATAATTGAAGAATATATAATTGGTACTTATTTTAATTTTAATTATTTTTACTCTCCTATAAAAAAGGATCTTGAATTTTTAGGTATAGAAAGAAGATTACAAACAGACCTAAATGATTTTACAACCTCTCTTACAGCAAAACAACAATTAGAATTAAATATTGAATTACAAAATATAGAGATAGGACACACTCCTGCTAGCATCCGTGAATCAATGTTAGGAAAAGTCTTTGATATGGGAGATAAATTTGTAAATGCTGTTAAAAAAGAATATCCTCCAGGAATAATAGGTCCTTTTTCCCTTCAAAGTATTATTACTAAAGATTTAGATATTTTTGTATATGATGTATCATTTCGTGTTCCTGGAAATCCAATTTTATCCACTACAAGTCCTTATACAAAATATTATTATGGTACTACATTTGGAGTGGGAAGGAGAATTGCTATGGAAATAAAAGATGCTATTTCAAACGATAGAATTAAAGAGATTGTAACCTAGATGATTTAAAATTTACAAAATATCTTTAATAACATGAGGAATCTCTTCTAAGTTTTTGATAGTATATGTGGGAATTTCATGTTTGATTTTCGCAGATTGTATATTAAAAAGCGAATCTGTAAATCTTATTGTCTTCATTCCCAACTTATTTGCAGGTAAAATATCGAGATCCAAACGATCTCCAATCATTATACATCTATTAGCTGGAAAACCTGTTAAATTGATATCTTGAAAAAGTAACCTCCCATGAGGTTTTTTATTTTTTATTTTTGACGGAATAACAACTCTATTAAACAGAGAAAGTATATTTGCACTCATCAAAGGTTCTGTTGCTTCTTCGGGTTGATTAGAAATTATACCTAACTCGTGGGATTTTGAAAGGGTTTCGACAACTTTTTTTGCGCCCTCATTGAGACAAAAG
The DNA here is from genome assembly GCA_014523485.1 of Nitrososphaerales archaeon TH5894. Classification (GTDB taxonomy): domain Archaea; phylum Thermoproteota; class Nitrososphaeria; order Nitrososphaerales; family Nitrososphaeraceae; genus TH1177. The sequence goes on along the minus strand of JAATVK010000005.1, from coordinate 3,035 downwards.
TATTTTTTTTTCCCATAGTATAAATCAGAATATATTTTGTTTAAAATGATTCTATCATAACCAATAGGAAGAATAAGTCTACATATAGTGATGATTAATTCTTCTATTCCACCATTTCCAATCATTCGATTTTTTATGATATTATTTCTTAACGTGATGTAATTTCTCCAATCTATTCTTCCACCAAATCCATTAATTAATTCTAAAAGTTTTTGATCAAAAAATTTTAGAAAGTTCCATTCATTTATCAATGTTTGTCCCAAATCAAATATTAAAAATAGTTTTTTCATTGAAATTTAAGTTATGTTTTTTATTTATTTAATAGTTTAGATTTAGAAAAAACATAATTTATAAATTTTAAATAATTAAGTTGTTACTTTAAAATCACCATATAAGATGATTTTAATCTATAATTAGAGTTTTTTAAACTGGTTAGCAAAGTTAAGGAATTAAGATGTTTCATTTTTCATTCATTATCAACTATTTATAATATATGTTATAATCTCACAAAATAATCATCTATAGTAAGAATCAATATATGTAAAATATTAACAAATCAGAATTTGAAATTATCAAATTTATGATTTGAATCAGTTTTATAATGTATATTTACATTACTAAACATAAAAAATAAAAATATTTATGTTGTTTTTTATTATATGAAAATTGGAGTAATATCAGATTCCCATGATGATATCATCAATGTGAAACAAGCAATAAAAATTTTTAACAAATATGGTGTAGACTACGTAATACATGCAGGCGATTATATATATCCAGGTATTGTTCTTGAATTTAAAAATCTTAATAAAAATATCAAATTTATGGGTGTCTTTGGAAATAATGATGGAGAAAAATTCGGCCTTGTTAAAAGTTTTAAAACAATAGGTGGGAAGCTTATGGGAGATTTTGGAGAGCTTCGAATTGAGGATGAAATATTTGGAATCTACCATGGAACAAATGAAGATATAAAAAAAACATTCATACTTGCTAATTATTATGACGTTTTGATATGTGGTCATACTCATAAAAAAGATAGTAGAAAAATAAATAGGACACAAATACTTAACCCGGGTAGCGCACATAGAAATTTACAAAATGATGAATTAAACAAAAAAGCATCTGTCATAATTTATTATACTGGAAAAAAAAAATATGAGTTTATAGAATTAGATAAGAAATAAATATATAGGAAACTTGACATATTTATAATATTTATAATATAAATACATTTTCAATGGTTCTATAAACTTCATCTTCTCACATATAATAAACTATCAAATTCTAACGGGTAGCGCCTTAAATTTAGCAGAATATATATGTTAAATTAATTCATATATCAAAGAGTCACTTAAATCCTGATAATGAGATAGATAAAAGAATTAGCCTTTCTGACTAGTTATTGTTGTTAAGTATGCAAATGTAAATAGTTATTTCAAGGAACAACCAAGTTTCACTAAAAAAATGGGAATTAAAAAAACTTGGTAAATTTAATAACCTTGTGGAACAGGAGAAGGACATTTTATCAAATCTCTTATTGTCCTTAATTGGGTTAAAAATTTTACTAAAATATTCCTAGTTACATTAAAGAATAATTATAACAATTCATCCATATGAAGCTGATCAAGTAATGGTGTAATTTCTTTTACAAGTCTCTTTTCATCCAATATTATTTCTTTATTTATCATAAAAAGTACTGCTAAAAGATTTCTGTCTTCTCTAGATGTGCTGACGAAATTTTGAGTTAAATTAAATTTATATTTATTATGTTCAATCCATTTTTTCCAGGCAATAGCTCTTTCAATATTGATTTGTAAGCGGGAAATAGCCTCATCTATATTCAAATTATCAATGTCTAAAAGATCCAATTTTAAAAATGGAACCATTAAATGACCACCTTGTACTTTTTCTTTATTCTCATTCATTCTCACGATAATTTCTTCCTCTTCCATTTCACTCATTCTTTGTATATTGTATAATGGATAGAAATACCCAGCTAGATTATTATTCCAATCATAAATTTTGTAGATAGTATCCTCATATTCACCTTTCCAATTTTTTTTTCCTTTTTTTTCAAACAATTGATGTTGATTATTTATATTACAATAAAAAATTTACCAATTATATCTAATATATTTTTAATTTCGGTTTGTAATCCAAATGAAGTTATATAAAAATCACTAAAATAGAATACTATTTGCAAGTGGTTCAAAGCCAAGAAATCTTATGAAATGGTTACAACCTACTATTTTTCTAAAACATACAAATTATAGATTGAAATAGTAGGTTGTAAATCATAAGAAGAAATTGACTATTTATATTAAAATTCTCTTTATAATGTATATATATTATAGATACAAATAATTCAGCAATAAGGAAAAAACTTATTTGAATGATAACGAATTATAAGGATTAATGAATGTATTATGAAAGATAGATGTAACAACTAAATTTGATTAATTACGAACAAAAAATTTAAGAATAGAAATTAATTAAAGAATTATTCTTATCTAAAATATTGTAAGAATTTACAAAAGGGAATCTAAAATTTGAGTGAATTATATAAATAGATGGTTATTTTATTAGATTTATGGATCCCAATTTTCATAATTCTACAATTTCATTAATGATAGGTATAGTAGTTTTATCAATTTTTTCTTTTACTGATACCTATTCCCAAAATTCTGAAATGAGTGTAATCGTTAAACTAATTAATGGTGACAAATTTTTAGCACAAACTTGGGACATTAATGCCCAATTGAGAGACAAGTCTACAGCCTCTGAAATCTCCAAAGATCAAACTACCTTTGAAGTTAATGAAAATCAAACAATTCAATTAATAATTCCCTTATCTAATTCTACCCAAGATCTAAATAGATATTCTATTTTTGTCGACGCCTCATCTACAATAGAAGATACCGATGTTTTTGGTACCATAGATTCTGTGAAGAAAGAAAACAATCAAATTACATTAGATCTTTCTAATGCACGTTAATGGAAATTCATATTTCATATTTTTATTACCTAAGAAGGTT
>JAATVK010000004.1 GCA_014523485.1 Nitrososphaerales archaeon TH5894 | reverse complement strand
TACCACTTTCTTTTATTAGAATCCCTAATATGATAATATAGATATTGTTGGACGTAGCCTGAGTATCCTCCAAAATACCTATGAATCTTTTCATGAACTAGTCTGTATTCAATTTCTGATATCTTGTTACTTTTTCTTATACTGCTATCTTCAAACATCCATCGGTAATATTGACATAAAGACCTATACACCCAAATATCTATTGGAAATGCTTCTGTTTTTTCTAAAGAAAATAAAAGAACACAATCCGCAATTTTGTTACCGATTCCAAAAAGTTTAGTTAATTCTGATTTTGCATTAATGTACTTCATATCTTTTAATGACTTTAGATCCAGATTATTTTTTATTTCGTTTGATATTGACCTTACAAATTTAGCTCTATATCCCAAACCACATCCTATTAAGTCCTGAGTAGAAGCATTAGCCAATGCATTTACATCAGGAAAGAGGTCAAAATCTATACCATTGTATGTTACTTTTTTACCAAATTTTTTGGAGATATTTTTAAGCATATATCTTATTCTTTTTAAATTAGTGTTGCTTGCACAAACAAAAGAAATAATACATTGAAAAGGATCTTGCCGTATTAATCTTAGACCTTTGTATTTATTGTAAATATTGAAAATAATGTGATCTTTGGATAATGTTTTGTTTATTTTATTCTGGTTATCGCATAGTCTAAAAAAATGATAAATCCAATTTTCATTTTCTGGAAAAGAATTATAATATATATCATTATTTTCCAATTCAAAATAATTGCTTCTATTTTCATTGTCTTTGTATTGTTTTTTCTGATTGATAGTTAATTTTAAAATATAATTTCCATCAATTCCATACCAAGAATTGTTATATTTTTCCCACAGAAAAACCTGTCCACTATTAATTGTTCTTACCGGATCTAAAGGAACTAGATTGATTTTATTAGGTTTAAAAGTCATTTTATATCGTATTAGTATTTACAAGAATACTTGAAAATTTTAATTAATTATTTTTTTTAAATCGTTTTGTAATGTATCGATTATCTTAGGAATTTCTTTTTGAGCACATTCCATACAAAAATATTGAAGTGATAGTGGATAAGTAAAATATTTGGCGTTTAAAATTATATCTCTTTTACAAGAAGTACATTTTTTTAGTTTAAATGGATCGGTATTTTTTATTATCAATGTGCAAATTATTATATTCAATTAATTTTAAATTTGCTATTATTATCATTTAAACTTTAAATGTATCCCCAGAATTGGGGGCAACCGCATCAAAACCATATTTCTCAGTTATTTCCTCTGCAAATTTTATACAAGAATTCCCATCTCCATGGACCGTAAGTACTTTTGGATTTCCTTTTATACCATCTAGTATTTCAAATAATTCGTCTCTACTGTTATGACCAGAAAATTCAAATTGTTTTACTTCAGCCAGACTTTTTTTTATTTTTCCGTTTATTTTAAAAGTTCCTTTTTCAAGTAACATTCTTCCAGGAGTATTTTCTCCTTGATAAGAAACAAGCGCAATACCATTTTTATCAGACATCATAATATTTTGCATATAGAAAATAGCAGTACCTCCAACTAACATACCTGCAGGAGAAATAATTACGCAAGGCTCTTTTAATAACCTTCGTCTACTTTTCCAATCTCTGATCCATTCTACTTCTTCTATATATTTTTTGAAAACTATGGGATCCCTTATGTATTCAGGATATTTTAACATGATTTCATTTACTTTAAGTGCCATTCCATCCATAACGATTTTATGAGGGAATTTATATGCTTTAAAAACGCAAGCGATCTCTTGAGCTCTTTCTACTGAGAAAGCTGGAACAAATAACGTTCCACCGTTATCAATTATTTTAGATGCAAATTCTAATAGTTCTTTTTCTGATTGTAGCCTAGGTATTTGATTAGTTTGTGAATAAGTACTTTCAATTATCATTAGATGTATTTCGTCAATATCTAAATCTGCAGGCCTCAGGATTTTAGACCCTCTTGTATTAATATCGCCTGTATAAAATATTCTTTTTCCTTTATTTTCAAGGACAATTGTTGATCCTCCTAAAACATGTCCAGACTCGTATAGTGTTATGTATGTATCATTTATAGGATAGGGTTCTCTATAGCGTAAATTTTTATGATAATTTAGCATTCTGTATAAATCAATATTTTCAAATGGAAGATAAAATCCAGAAATCTTTATCATATCCTCAATTAGTAATTGAGATAATTCAATAGTAGGATTAGTTGAAAGAACAGGGAATTTAGATGATGATAAAAATAAAGAGGGAAGAAAGCCAGAATGATCTAAATGAGCGTGAGATAATACTACTGCGCGTAATTCTTTTGGTTTAACATGAAGTGGAAATTGAGGCTCTTTTTTCAGAAGAACCCCATAATCCATTAAAATGTTAGAATTTTCATTACTGACTAAGAATGCCGAACGACCAACCTCCTTAGCAGCTCCTAAAATTTTAATTTCCATTATTATTCTATGATACTAATAAGTATGGTTACTTTAAGTCTTGTTATATTTTTTGTTGTTGTTTAGAGAAAATCTATTTTCCATAATATAGTTTTAGAATTTACATAGTTATTATATAAACACTGATGAAAGGAAAATCCACATTCATCAAGAATTTTTTCGAAATCATATGGTATAATCTTGCCTTCCTTATTTTCTTCGTGTAATATTTGTTTTTTTAGGTTATCTATTATTAAATGACTTTTTACATTATCTTTAGAATAGACATACCAAAAATTATGTGCTCCTCTCAAATCAGAAAGGAACTGTAAACTTTTGGAATCAAGATTTGAATAGAATTGGTTATTAATTTCAATATTTACATCTTCCCAAGATGGTGTAGTCCATTTGACTATTTTTTTGAAACCATGTCCTTCATATTCTGCAGCTAAGCTTAAACCAGGGTCCAGGGTAGTTATTATTATATCTGTTTTTTCAGCTATGTTTTTTCTAAAATCCTGACCAGGATCCATCCAACCCACAAATATGATATCTTGAAACTCATCTATACCATATTTCACATCCATTATCTCTATATATTCTGGTTTAATTTTACCAAATGAATAAAATATATCTATATTACTTTCTATTCCTTTTGCATTTGAAATATATTCTCTCACCTTTTCTAAAAAATCTCCATTTCCACAACCTACTTCTAAATATTTTATAGAATCAGTTAAGTTATTACTGACTGCATCTGCTATTGATTTTATTCTCAAGACATCTACTTTGCGATAAGAAAAATATGTTCCACATATATATGGAAAAAGAAATCGCTCATGATGTCTTGATAGTGAATAAGATCTAAATTTTTTTAGTTGAGTAAATGCATTTATTAAATTTGTAAAATTATAATCCATTATAAATTTATTAAGGTATTGCTAAACCATCACTACAATAAGTCCGAGTTAAAATTTAAATGCAGTGAAAAAGACTATATAAATAAAAAAATTATGGACAACCTTCCATTTTTTGAATAAAGTATCCTCTATTTTCTATATCCTTCGCAACTACAGGTGGAGCTTCCTGAACATGACAGAATTGACATTCTTCTTGGGTCATTGTTTGATTTCCCTGACCTACTTGTTCTAGATATTCCTTTCCATATTCAATTGCTTTTTCATGAGGAGCACTAGCTTCTACAATTACATCAAAATGCATGATTTTTCCATCTTTTTTTGTTACATATGTATCATAAACTGCACATTCCATAGTATAACTAAATATTTAGGAATATTTATTCTATACCAGATCTTTTAAAATCATTATTCTATTAACTTTAAATTTATGAGAATTAAAAACATATAAATAACTAATAATCAACTAAATTTTATTCTTTACAAAATCGAGGTTTAGTTTGCTGTTATGAAACCAAAAAAGGAAATCCGTGATAAAGAGAACACAGAAAGGCTTGAGAGTACAATTGCAACTTTAGAATCATTTAAGGAGAATAAAGACCTCCCTAGGGTAATACGCAACCAAATCAAAGAGATTTATGATATTTTAAAAGAAGAAAAAAATGGGAGTATATCTGTTAGAGCAGCTAATGCAGTTAGCATGCTAGATAGTCTAACGCAAAATAGACATATGGAATCACATATCAGAACGTCTCTTTGGCAAGTAGTTTCAAAGTTAGAAAGTATAAGAGAACAGTAATAGAAAATACTATTTTATTATCCATAAATATCATGAATTTGCTTAAGTTTTTCAAATTTGATAATTTAAAAAGGGAATTAAGAAAAGGTAATTTCAAATTAATTTTTGCTTCAGGAATCAGTTTAATTCTGGTTGGAATTTTTTTTATAGTATTAATATCTCACTTACTTTTCAATCAAGGATAGTAGAACGTTATATACATACAATACTGAAATTTTATTAAATCATCCCACTTTTACTGTTTATAAAAGTAGAATAATGTAAAAATAACAATTATAACTTTAAGAAATATACAATTCTTAAATGATTAAGAAAAAAAAGAATTATGATGTTATATTTCCTGGTGAACATCTTGCATTTATTGAAGAATTTGAAAGTGGAAAAAATACTTTTGTTGTAGATGGTTCTATAAGATCTTTAAGCTTTGGGAAAAAAGAATATGATTTTAAAAGAAGACAAGTTGTTATAGAAAGAATAAAGCAAGCACATTTTCCAAAAATAGGGGATGTAATAGTCGGATATATAGAAATGCTATTTGGAAGTATGATTTCTATTCGAATATTATATCTCAATAATAGAAAAGTTTCGTCAGGTCTATCTGCAATTGCCTCAACAAGGATAGCCTCAGAATCAGGAGGATGGAATTCAAGGAGAGATAGAGGTGAGAGAAGACATAAATTAGTTTATAGAGTTGGGGATATAGTAAGAGGTAGAATCTTTAGCTTAATGAACTCTTCCTCCCATGCAACTATAAGTGATAAAGATTTAGGTGTTGTCTATTGTATATGCTTTATCTGTGGAGGTGATACCGTCAAATCTAATAATACTGTTAAATGCATTGAGTGTGGAATGATGGAAGAAAAAAAATTGGCTGTTGATTTTGGTAAAGAAGTCTTATTATCATTGGCAAAAAAAAGAGGATAATATATATAATTTTTGAGCAAGTTATTCTTATTATTATTTTTTAAATAATTAGTAAATTTATTTTATATTTTTATCAACTATTTTTGGTAAAATAGATTATAGGATATCTTGGTAAATTTCTGAAAGTGATAAAAGAAATTTATTTGACTAATTCTTGGTGAGAGATAATGACAAGAAATTATAAAATTTATAAAAATAACATGGTTAGATTCATTTTAATTTCATTTCTAATTTCATTTACCATTATTTCTTTAAATCTTTTTCAAATTAATAGTGTTGAAGCACAAATTGGAAAATTTGGAACCTTTAATGGTAATAATTTTAAATATGTAAAAGATTCAGAATTATTCCAATTAAATCAATATTCAATTGCTGTGTGGTTCAAAACAAATAATACAGATCCCCATGTTTCATTTTTAGTTAATAAAGGTGGATTTGGATCCGAAGCTTCCGGTGAAAATATGAATTATGGACTTTGGATAACCTATCTAGGTCATCTTCAAGCAGGATTTGAAGCAAAAGACTCCTCAAATTATTTTGTTACTTCTAAAAAACCTGTTAATGACAATAAATGGCACTATGCTACAGTCACCTACGATGGATCATTACTAAAGTTGTTTATCGATGGAGTGCTCGACCATAGTATAAATACAAATAATGTAAACCCTGATATTACAGGAAAAAATAGGATTGCAATCGCTGCAAACTCTCTCTTCAAAGACAAGTTATATCTTGGTGATGTAGATGAAGTTCGCATTTGGGATAGATCTCTTACTACAGCAGAGGTATATGATGCATATACACAAAACAAATTCAATTTGGATAAGCAATTAGTATTTATTTCATTTGGCGATAATACATCTTGTAAACCTGAAAAAGCTGTTAATGTTACCGCGATAGGACATGCTGCTAATAATACAGAACTCAATGCAATTGATGGTAATCAATCTACACGATGGTCTAACTATGGACTTGGTTCTTGGGTTCAAGTTGATTTAGGTAAGGAAAAGGAAATATGTGATATTGATATATCTTGGTATAAGGGTGATCATAGGAAGATTAATTTCACTATCTCTACGTCTGTAGATGGAGAAATTTTTAGCAATTTATTTTCTGAAACTAGTAGCGGACTTACCAACGGACCTGAAAAATTTGATATTCCTGATGTTAAAACCCGATATCTTAAATTAACTGTTAATGACAATTCAATGAATGAGTGGTCAAGTATATCTGAGATTGATATTAATAATCCAATAGTTCCTGGCTCTCCTTCTCCATGTTCACTTTTAAATATCCCTGTCGATCATATTTCATCAATAGATAGTTCACCTAATAATACTGAGGGCAATTCAGTAGACAATGACCTTTCCACAAAATGGTCAAATCTAGGATTAGGTTCATGGTTACAATTTGATCTTGGACAAGAAAAACAAATATGTGATCTTGGAATTTCTTGGTATAAAGGAAATATCCGTTCCATTGATTTCTTAGTCTCAGTGTCTTCAGATGGTTCTGATTTTAGACAGGTTTTTTCTAGCACCAATAGTAATACTACTGACGATATTGAATTTTATGATCTCCCAGACACCGTTGGTAAGTATCTTAGAATTAGTGTTACTGGAAATAGTGTAAATGATTGGGCAAGTATCAATGAAGTTGATATATTTGCTAACCCAATTCAAAAAGAATCCTTTACTTCTGCATCACTCATAAATATAGTGACTCAGGTTATCAATGATAATGGGGGAACTAACCAAACAAAAGATTTTATTATATCAGTAAATGGCAGCCAAGCAACTCCAAATTCATTCCCAGGTAATCCTGATGGACAATCTGTATCTCTACAACCAGGAACTTATCAAGTCAAAATAAATAACTTCTCTGGATATAAAGCTACTTTTTCAGCTGGGTGTAAAGGTATTATAGGTTCAGATGACAACATAGAATGTGTGATAACATTGGATGATAGGGATCCAGCAACACCCTATAATGAATCACTAAACACTATTGATAATCTTACAAGTAACAATCTTACAAGTAACAATCTTACAAGTAACAATCTTACAAGTAACAATCTTACAAGTAACAATCTTACAAGTAACAATCTTACAACTACAATCACTACAACAAATAAGAATATTAACGACAGTAACAATAATAACAATGCAAATGTAAACTTACTTTTACGTGACCTTGACTTGAATGTTCTATTAGAAGTAATAAATGTCCACGGTGGAAACAAAAAACCATTAGATTTTATTATAACAGTCAAGGGAGAAAATGTGGTACCAAGTTCCTTTGCAGGTAGCAACAACTTTCAAAAAGTATCTATAAAGGCAGGAAATTATGATGTTAAGATATCTGATACATTTGGATATGAAATAAATAGAATTTCTGGATGTACCGGAGTAATAGAAAGAACAGACAAAACGTGTATAATAGAATTAATTGATACTCCAAAACTATTAGACACCACCCAAAGAAATAATATCTCAGAAAATATAACACAATAATCCGGCTAGTATATTGACAATATTTTTTAATATGTTAAATTTCTTAAATTTTTTGTATGTTTCTAAAAATATTGTAATTGTTTTATTTTGTATTGTGCATTTACCAATTATTAAATTTTATAGAAAAAGATCCTATGATATTATAGGAGATTTAATAATAACTTTTTTACAATTCATATTAATACTAAAAGATATAAGATCGGTCGAGGTAGAATATTTAAATGAAATTTAAATTTTTGGTATTGTATGGTTTTATCTTATTAGTATCTATAAGTACCGGTGATCAATTATTAAACTTCGGTTATTCACAATCAGAGAATGGTTCTAATCCGACCAACATTGATACAGAAATTAATAATCTTTTAAATCAAGTCGGAAGAGGCAATATAATAGATAGTACAATTGATTCATTAATGCAAGGAATGGGTTCATCCCCTTCAGTAAACTCTTCTTCATCCAGCTCTTCTTCTCCTCTAAATTCATTACTTCCACCCAGCTCCTCTTCATCCAGCTCTTCTTCTCCTCTAAATTCATTACTTCCACCCAGCTCCTCTTCATCCAGCTCTTCTCCTCCTAATACATCCTCACTGCCTAATACCTCAAATGTTGTGAATAGTGAACTATTATCAATTTTAAAGAATCAAGATTCTAGTCAATCTTCCGTTACCGTTAATCAAGTAAAAAATCAAAATATGAAATATTTTGCAAAGATAGTAGATAAAAAAAGTAATAATGAAGATATTATCTCTAGTAATTCATTAACAGAATTTAATAATGAATTACTCAAATTCTGTCTTGAATCTGGAATCGATTCTTATTCTTGTAGCTCTATAATTCAGGATTCACTACAATCGGCTCAATTCACCAGCACTTATATGGGACCGGCAACTGTAAACACAGATCTAATTAAATATTCTTTGGAATTAAAAATAAAATAGCTTTAGATATAATATCAGAAAATTTAGCAATTTTTTACATAGTAATAAGCTTTACATGTTCTAATTTTTTATTGGTTTGAAATTTTTTAGTCATATTCCTTATTAATTCTGCATCTCCTTTTAGTAAAAATAATTCTACGCATCTATCTTGGTCAATTTTGCTATGTATATGTGTAGTCACAATTTCTTCAAAATCGTGTCTCATATTAGTAACCTGATCATCATCTCTTTCTTGATGAATAATTAGTAATAAAGCAGCCAATTTTCCCTGTAAGATATCTCTATCTTTTTGTTCTGCTATAATGTTTCTTAACCCAGCTCTCACTATTTCCGATCTTCCAGTAAATCCAAGATTCTTCTGCAATTTATCAATATCATTAATAATATCATCATTTAGTGAAATACTTATTATAGGCAATAGCAAATTAATTATTATACACGTGATATAAAATTTTATGGTTAAAATATACTAATATATAAAAAATTGAAATAATCTAGCTATATTGTAAAATAAAAATTAATTCTGTTCAGTCAAATAATTTGATTAACTTTATTATAGATTTATAATTACCAATTGCATCAAGGGAATGTGCATCACTACCAAGATGAAACTTAACCCCTTTTTTAATAAATATTTTAACCCAGTTTTCAGGTGGCCTCTTATATTTTGCATTGATTTCTACTATCTTGTCGTGTTTACGAAGAAGTTTTGCAAATTCTTCTATCTCTTCTGTATTTATCTGAAATGAACTCTCAGGAGCTAAATGGCCTATCACATTTACGTACTTGTTTTTAATTACTTTTTTCAATGCATTTATCCAAATTACTTTTTCGTAATAATTCGTATGAAAACTTGCAATAATAAAGTAATCTCTAGCAATTTCTTCTCTACAATCAATATTACCATCAGACAAAATCTTTGCCTCAAAGCCTGGAATTACTTTAACATTTGTTTTTTTCTTGTAGTTTGATATCTCATTTAAATAATTATGGATCCATTGTGAAGATTCTCTTACATGTTCTGTTAAAGCAATTATCTGTAAACCCTTTCGTTCTGCTTCTTTTACTACATTTTTGACTGTAAGATTTGAGTCTGAATGATCGTTATAGTTAGTATGAACATGATAGTCTTCTTTTAAATTCATAATTTTCATTACATAATTAATTAAAACAATATATATTCTCTATTTTATTCTAAAAATTATTATCAGGTAACTCAATATCATTATTAATTAATAGAATTATTCAACTTTAATAGTAACTATAATCGCTATTAAATGCAAAATATGTAAATTTTAATTATCTTCACATTATACTAATGTTATTGGATACTTTCAATGTACTGATTCCCGGAGCTGGGGGGCCAGCTGGAATTAATACCATTAAATCTTTACGACTATCATTATTTAAAGGAAATATTGTATCAACGGATTCAAATTCACTATCTGCAGGTTTTTTTCTTAGCGATTTTTCGTATGTTATACCGCCATATGACGATAAGTTTTTTATAAAAAAATTATTAAAAATAATTAAAGAACAAAATATTAAAGTTTTGATGCCTTCATCTGGATTTGATATTTATGGTTATAGTATCAATTATGATTTAATTTTAAAAAACGGAGCGTTACCAATAGTTAGCAGAAGAAAGGTATTAGAAATATGTAGAGATAAATTATTATCATATAAATTTTTATCAAATAAATTTCCTTTTGCTTTTACCTTTGAATATCATAAAAAAATAGATACATTCCCTTTAATTGCTAAACCACGTTTTGGTAAAGGAAGTGATAATATTATAAAAGTAGAAAACAAATTTGATCTAAATTATGTATCGAGGAAATTTAAAAATATGATTTTTCAAGAATATCTTCCTGGAACAGAATATACAGTAGATGTACTTTCTGATCTTAATGAAAAACCGATAATGGCAATTCCAAGAATAAGAATTGATACTAAAGCTGGGATATCAGTTAAAGGAAAAATAAAACGAGACCTCATGATAGAAAATCTTTGCAAAAAAATTGCAGAGACTTTAGGAATTAAAGGTCCGTGCTGTATTCAATTAAAAGAGTCTGAAAACGGAGAACTAAAAATTATTGAAATAAACCCTAGATTGGGCGGAGGGACAATTTTTACTACACTTGCTGGTGCAAATTTTCCGGCAATGCTATTAGAAATGATAAGTGATAATAATAATAATATAATAATTCCTAAAGTATCTGAAATTACAATTCTCCGTTATTTTGAAGAAATTGTAATTGAATAAATACTAAATGAATATTTTGTAATAAATAAGAAAAACTATTGAATTTCTCATGGATTAGTCTAAATTTAATTAGTTATTGGGATTATCTATTATTATAT
>JAATVK010000003.1 GCA_014523485.1 Nitrososphaerales archaeon TH5894 | reverse complement strand
TATCTCCATGTTTTATTTTTTATTGTTATAGCTGCATATATGATTAACCATGTAAAAATAAATGTTGAGATAACATTCATTAACGGCCTGTAAAACCACATAGGATAACCAGGTTTTCTAAGTCTTACATCAATGCCATAAAACAACCCTGAAAACATAGCTCCTCCTAGATAAAAAATACCACTTATTATATCACCAGTTAAGGGTAAGAGTATGAGAGATTTTATTATAATATAAGGTCTAAATAATCTTAAAACAATTGTTAAATAATAAATAATTGCAACCGGTAAAGGTCTTTGCCAATAAATCGATCCTGTTGCAAAAATACTTCTTATGAAGCTTTTTCTCCATCGTATTTGTTGTTTAACTAAACTTCTTAATGTTTTGGGGACTCCAATTTCTACCTTCACACTTGGGCTATATCTTAATTTCCATTGTTGCGATTTTATTTTTCTTTCATTTTCATTTATTTGTTTGTTCTTAATGAATTTCTCACTACTATTTGTTATTTTTTCTGCAAGAATAAATGAAGTTAATCTTCTATCCGTTGCAAATTTAAACTCTGTACCCAAAAATCTATCATTTGCCCATTCATGGATATGATTTATAATGGCTTCTTTTCTAAATGCAGATAGAGATCCAGAACAACATGTTAATGAGGAAAACGAACTCTCCATTCCTTTAATAATTCTATACTGTCCGTCAAACCAAACATCTTGTATTTTCTCTAACAAATTTCCCTTGTCGGCATTACGTACATTTCCATGTCCAGTAATGGCTCCAATTTCATTGTCAGAAAGAAATATCTTTACTAGATTTTCGACAGAGTCATTAAACATATTGCAATCACTATCCATAAAAACATAAAGTTTACCATTAGCAATTTCTATAGCTTTTTCAATAGCATGTTTTTTTCCTAAATTAATAGGAAGATGCAATATTCTTAGTACATTTGGATTTTCTTTCCTTAAGCTTTCTAAAATACTTGGTGTTCGATCCGTACTACCATCATTAACAACAATTATCTCCTTATTCTTATAGGATGAATCTAGACATGATTTAATACAATTTTCTATATTTTCTTCCTCATTTTTGACTGGAACAATTATAGATATTAATGGTTCCGTCTCATTGGATTTCTGTTTTATATCTAATAAAGGATCTTTAAATTTTAAGTAAGAAAACAAAAAAATACTACAAAGAGTAAAAGTCGTAAGAAAACTATAAAAACCTATGATAAAATCAACTATAAATAACATAAAGTAAATTTTGATGAATAATATCATTCCTATTAATGATAACATAAAATATCGAATAATCCATCTTTTTTTATTCATCTCACGAGTTGGTGTTGATTTCTTCTGTATGATCATAATTCTATCATTCTTTCAATATAATAGATGTCTGCATTTTGTCTATTATAAATACAGTAATAAATATTAAATCTATTTGTGGATTATTTTTTATATTTTTATCATAAAAAGTTGTATTAAAATAAAATTTTACTTATTATTAAGTTTAGGTATAAAGTCCTATATTTCTTAATAATAAAATATATATAATTAATAATAATTATTATATAATAAGAAATAAAATTGCAAGAATTACAATATATAAAGTATAAAGTTTATTATATGAATGAAAGAATTTTATATTCTGAGGATAGAATAAAATGTCATTAGTTTCTGTTCAATCTGTTTCATACAAATATAATGCAGAATCAGTTTTAGAAAATGTCTCCTTTGATATAAATGAGGGTGATTTTCTAGGGATTATAGGACCCAATGGTGCCGGTAAGACTACTTTATTTCACTGTATGTTGGGTTTATTAACTTCATATTCTGGAAGAATAACTATTCTAAATCAAGATATAAAAAAAAATAAAAAGATATTCAAAAAAATAGGTTATATTCCTCAAAAAAAATCTATTGACGAAAAATTTCCACTTACAGTCCAAGAACTCGTATCCTTATCTCTTACTAGAAAGACTTCTAAGAACAAAGTTTTTGAAATTTTAAAACAAGTTGGACTAGATAAAATGAAAAACAGAACAATCGGTCGGCTTTCTGGAGGTCAACAACAACGTGTTTTAATAGCAAAAGCGCTGGTAAATAATCCTATCATCCTTATGCTTGATGAGCCTACTAACGAATTAGATCACAAAAGTCAGAATGATTTTTATTTACTTCTAAAGGAACTTAATGAAAAAAATAAAATAACAATAATATGGACATCACATGATATGGATGCAGTAAACAAGTATGCCAACAAAGTATCATGTATCAACAAAAGAATGTTCTTTCATGGAGATAAAGGCGAGTTTTTCTCTAGTGAAGATCATATAAAGAATTATTCTGAGTCAACAATGCAAATTCATATGCATGCACACGATATGTAAAGAAAACCATATTATAATGATTTGTATATGTTCGAGGTAGATATTTTTTCGTATGGATTCATTCAACGAGCATTATTCTCTGGTTTAATCATTGCCATAACTTGTTCTATTATTGGTTTATTTCTTGTTCTAAAAAAACAATCATTATTAGGAGATGCTATTTCTCATATGGCATTTGGAGGAATTGCAATTGGTACTTTTTTTAATATCTATCCAATTTGGACTGCAATGGGATTTTCAATAGTCACTGCCTTGGCTATAACAAAAATAAGACAATCTACAAAACTTCCTTCAGATTCCCTGGTAGCGATAATGCTTTCTTTGGGTTTGGGAGTAGGCGTTACATTAGTTAGTTTATCTGACGGCTTCTCTGTAAATGTGTTTAGTATTCTCTTTGGAAGTATTCTATTAGTGAGTTTACAAGATATATATCCTATAATAATTGTAGCAATAATAGTTGTATCTATAATTATAGTATATTATAAAAAATTTCTATATATCGCATTTGATGAAGAACAAGCAAAAATTAGTGGGATCGAAGTAGAGAAACTTAACTATTTATTTACTATCTTGGTAGCTATAACAATAATTGTTTCGATGAAATTGGTTGGAATATTATTAATTTCAGCTTTAATAGTTATTCCAAATGTAACTGCTTTATTATTTAATCGAGGGTTTAAAAAAACACTTGTAATTTCATTATCTTTGTCAACATTCTCAGTATTTGCTGGAATTGTTCTTTCTTACTATTATAATCTAGCACCCAGTGGCATAATAGTATTGTTGTCTGCCACTAGTTTTATGAGCGTCTTTCTACTAAAAACTTTTATTTTAAAATAGAATAAATGAATAGTTTTCAGAATTGTAGCTTAAATAGGGGTTTCACTAATGGCTTATAAAAAACCAAATAAAAGTATGAAATACTAACTAACTTATTGCAGTAATTATCTGCTCAAATGCTTCATATGGTTGCGCTCCCTGAATTGCTACTGGTGTTGTACCGTTATAAAAGATAAATGATGGTGTACTCTGTAATCCAATGTTCCTAGCGAATGAATCATTTTCAATCACTATTTCCTTATATTTACCAGTATCCACACAGTCTGAAAATTTCATAAGATCAGGGATTCTCACGTTATTTGCAAATTGTTTTAAATTGTCTTTTGTTACCCATCCTGTATTTTCACCATTTGAGTTTTTAAATAATTCATCATGATACTCCCAATACATTCCTTGTTCTGCTGCACAGTAGGATGCTGCTGCAGCGAGAGTTGAAGCTTTATCACTGCCATCATTTACAATAAGATCCTTATATAGAAACTTGGCCTTTCCAGTGTCTATGAAATTCTCTATGATGGAATCTTTAGTTTCCTTATTAAACTGGGCACAGAATGGACACTGATAATCCGCGAACTCAACTATTGTTATGTTAGCTTGTTCATTTCCTAGTGCAGAAGCATTAACCGTAGAGGGACTTAATAATTTATTTAAAAAAGTCTCTGGATCGAGAGGCTCTTGATTAATATTATTACCCTTGGGAGCAAAATTTAAAAAACCAGCTATAGTACCTACAAACATAATTGTCATTAACGTAACACTTGCAATTACAATTTTTTTCCTCATTTGTTTGATATTGCGATTAACAACTTATTAATCATTTGGAACTTCATTTTCAATTTTTCAGTACAATTAAATTAATCTATTCTATTTTATGAACCATGGAATCTGGAGGTCTAGGTAGTGTCTCCTACGAGTGTATGAGATGTGGAACTAGTGTAACAATAGAAGAGTTGTCATCATTGCCTGAAATAAAATGTATTTGTGGGTTTAGAGTTTTTAGAAAAGCCAGACAACCTGTTGTAAAACAGATAAAAGCAATTTAATGATTTTAATGCCAAAATAATAAAAAACCAAGTATTTATAGCTTTATCACTATTATAAAGTATGAAAATAATTTGTCCTGATTGTAAAAAAACAGCCCATCTTGAGGATGATTTTTCATTTGTAAGATGTAGTTATTGTTCATTGGATCTTACCTATGGTGAATATGTTAAATATATTGCGTATAAAGATGCTCGATATAGTGATATATTGAGTGACTATAAAAACAATAGATGATACCATTGGAATTTTTCATGTTTTCATCTTTGAATCAAGTTTTCATTGTTTTTCTATCAGATTTAGGTTTAGCCAATTAGAAATCTATATTTGACTAATATTAATTTGTGATTACATCTACTGTTGAGGCTAGAATAGATGATTTCTAGATTGGCGGTCATTATGCAACATAAATGATTCAAATCGTTATTCAAATTTTAAAAATAAAAACCAATAGCTATTTTACATGCTTAGGTACTGGTTATTATTGTCCTTATTTATAGTGCATTTTTCTTTATCAATTGTAATTGTTAAATTGAGTTATTTTTTTTATAGATTTACTAATGTCTTGAGACATCTAATAATCATTATAAAGTAAACATATTTTATTTAAAAATATTATCATTTTTATTGTTCTTCTTTATTTTATTAATTAATAATGAGTACGAGTGAAAAAAAGATTAATGAACTGAGACCTGGAATGAGAGGAGTAAATGTAAAAGTTAGAATAGATAGTATTTCTGAACCGCGATCTGTAAACTTACGAACAGGAGGACAAGCAAGGGTTGCCGATGCTCAGGTTTCAGATGAAACTGGAGTGATAAAGTTGTCTCTATGGGATGACCAAATTAATATGATCGCGGAGGGAGATATGGTAGTTATTGAAAATGGGTATACACATGCATATAGGGGAGAAAATAATCTTAATATTGGTAAATATGGGAAATTACAAAAAATATGATCAATCTTTTAAATTTATTCAGAATATCTTTTGCTTTTATTTACTGATCTGTTGAGTTATAAATGGGATTTAAAATATTCTTAATGTGAACTCTAGCTTTATAGGAAAAATTCCTGGTGGTAATCCAAATCAAATCAATGTTGTTATCGAAATACCTAAGGGTAGTAACATAAAATATGAGGTTGACAAAGACAGTGGTTTGTTATTTGTAGATAGAATATTGTTTACAGCAATGTTTTATCCCTGCAATTATGGTTTTATACCTTCTACCATGGAAGACGATGGCGACCCAGTTGATGTCTTGGTTATTGGTGAATTCGCCTTAGTTCCGCTTTCTATACTCAAAGCAATTCCTGTTGGAGTATTATTAACTGAAGACGAAGAAGGACAAGATTCTAAAATTATTGCCATACCTACTAATAAAATAGACCCAACTTTTTCCTCCATAAAGGATGTGCAAAATATACCAGATAGTTTAAAAAAACAAATTGAACATTTTTTTGCACATTATAAGGAATTAGAAGGCGGAAAATTTGTAAGGATCACAGGATGGGGGAACAAAGAAATGGCAGCAACAAAAATAACTGAAGCTAGTAAGAGATATTTGAAAACCTAAACTTTTTACGTTGATGTTTATAATGCTTTGAACTGTTCACTCCATCTCATATAAGCTCTAATCATGTCTATGCTGACACTAGGTTTTCTTATTTTTATAATTTCTTTAAAATCATTCATAGATATTGAGCGCGGATTAGACTGTCCATCCATTGCCTTTCCACTTTCAAATAATTCATTAACAACCCTTAATTGTGCTGCTTGACAGATGTCTTTAATATCGCTAGCACTATACCCCTGAACGAGTCTGGATAATTCTTCTATTTTGAATGTTTTATCTTTTTTTAAGGGCATCGTATATTGTTTAAATAAATAGTTTCGTGAATCATGGTCAGGTAAAGTAACATAAATTCTCTTCTGAAACCTTCTAAGAAAACCTGCTTCTAAGCTCCATGGTTTATTTGTTGCGCCAATCACATATAGTTTTGAATACTTTGATTTATTGTTTATTCCATCCATCTCAGTTAAAAACTGGTTTTTAACACGTATCTCCCCGCCTACTTCGCCATTCCTATTTCCTATTAAAGAATCTATTTCGTCAAGAAAGAGTAATATAGGAATATTTTCACTTTCGTATAACTTATTAGCCATTCTAAAAAGTTTTGAAACATTTTTCTCAGCTTCACCAAGCCATTTACTCATCATTGCAGCTGCATCAACATTTACAAAATAACCATCAATTTCCGCAGCTGCGGCTGCAGCAAGTAATGTTTTCCCACATCCTGGAGGTCCATATAGTAATATTCCCCTAGGCCATCCTAACGGGAATAAATCAGATCTCTTAGCAGGATAAACTATAGACTCCCTTATTGCTCTTTTAGCATCGTCAAGACCAATTACGTCATTCCAAGAAATATTAGGTTTTTCTTTCATAATTAAATTATCAAACTCTTCGCCAAGTGGTTCCTTTGGCTTCCTCATCTCACTTCCTATTTTTCTATCAGAATTGTCAGCATCATTCCCAATTATATTTTCATCACCATTCTTTCCTTCTTCATCTTCCAAAACATTTGACATTTGTAACGATTTGATCCTGTTTAAATAAGCGTTAGATCTTTCTAAGTATATTTTATTTAATTTGTATTCGGGATAAATTTGTATTAATTTATTCAAAGCCTCAATAGCTCGTTGATAAAATTGAATAGCCTTTAATCTTGAACCTTGAGAGTCCAGCCTTATCGCTTCAGCAGCATATTTACTTGCACTATTTTCTAATTCCTGTGGAGCTAAAATCATAATTCTAGTCGATATTATTGAGTTCATAATTGATTTTTAGTACTATGATGTAAATCTTATTTGTTCTAAAAACTAAAAATAGTATACCAATAAATTTTAACATTAGCAATATTTTGGATTCGTTTTCTTTTACACTGATTATTGTTAAATCAAGAAATACTTTGATAAAATCCATTCCTATAATTGACTAAAAGTAGGATGAGAGTTTATCTTGTTTAATGGGTTTTTTTATACTATTGGTTTGTAATGATGCTCTTACCAAGTTAAGTATGTTCTTATCTTTTGTATCATCTACATACACCACATATATTAGAGACTGACTTTTTTCATCTGTTTTTCTTATTACTCGTCCTATTCTCTGTATAAGTTGATGCATATTTTTCGTATTTGATACTATTATTGCTATACTTACAGACGGTATATCAAATCCAATCTCCAAAGTATGTACTGATAGCAATACAAAATAATTTTTCCCCCATGAATCTAAAATTTCTTGTCTTTGTTTTGTCTTTACTTTATTATGTATAACTTCTGAGGGAATTTTATTTTTCTTTAAAATTTCACTTATTTTATTTATGGATTCTATTGTTTCACTAAATATCATGATTTTTTCATTTGGATGATTTTTAACTATATTTACAGTCTCATTTAATTTTGAGTTAGTTTCATTAAGTAATTTTTTTCTTTTATGAACACTTGCAAACCATAACTTCGCTAATCGGGCTCTTTGTCCACCTGTTTTTAATAACCTTGAAACTATCAATGGATTAGATGCTTTAAGTTTGAATGAAATATCTTTAATTGTGCTGGTTGTTTCTTCATATATTCTTCGCTCTTCTAAATTTAATTTCACCGATTTTAGTATAACCTGAGGTTCACTTAATCTTCCATCATTCACAGCTTCTTTTATCATATATTTTTTTATTGGAGGTATTAAATTCATTATCTCTGAATATCTTGGATCATTTTCCTCAATTGTTGCTGTTAAACCTAGGATTAATTTATCATAATTGTCATGTAGTATATCAAAAATTTTGCTTAATCTTTTGGCAGTTTTACTTACCATGTGCATTTCATCAAGAATAATCATGTCTGATTGTCTTAGCAGATCAAAGTTTTTTATAATGCTCTGATAGGTACTAAAGGTAATTTCTTTAATATCTTTCTTTTCTCCATAGTAAACTCCGATCTTTTCCTTTTTTATACCATATTTTATTAGTCTCTTTATATTTTGTTCTATTAATACAATTCTAGGAACCAAAAAAAGAATCTTAAGGACCTTTGTTGGATTCTGTTGTCTAATTAGAGAAGCCATTTTCCTTGCACATTCAAAAGCTATTTCCGTTTTTCCTGTACCAGTACTATAAATAATAGAACCTTTGCCTTTTTTATTTATCCATTCATCCACTGCATCTCTCTGATCTTTTTTTAATTCAAAAGGAAATTTTAGAAGCAATATTTCGGACAAGAATGATAAAGTATCAAAGAAGTTATTAATAATTACTTAGTTTATTCTGATTTTTTTTATACGCGAGTTCAGAATGTTTGTATTAAGACTTTTAACTTCAAATAAATAATTGGATATTTTAATAACTATAGTAAATGAAAGTTTTCGTTTTAGAACTTAAACAAGATGATCCAAATAAATGTACTGCCGCCAAATTAGTTAAGTTTAATTTAATTCAATCAACTAAATTTATACCGAAAGACACTATAGTTTTAAACCCATTATCTAAAATTGCATTATCTAAAACGGATAATAGTATAGCTAAATCCATCTGTGCTATAGATTGTTCTTGGAATTATTTTAATGAGACTATAAAAAAATTCAAAATTCTTAAAAAAAGAATTAATCGACGTCTTCCACTACTTCTTGCAGGAAATCCTGTAAATTATGCAAAGTTAGGAAAATTAACTACTGCTGAAGCTATAGCGGGTTCTTTATTTATACTAGGTTTTCGGTCAAAGGCAGAAGAATTATTAAATAAATTCAAATGGGGTCATACTTTTTTAGACTTAAATGTTGAACTATTAGACTTATACAAAAATCAAGAAGACCCTGATGCAATTCTTAAAATCGAAGAAGATTATTTTCCAAATCTATATTAGTTAATATTGTACAATAATATTGTGAGCTAGCGTACGAGTGACTCGAAAGAGAGGAAACTCCTCCCTCATAGCAGGCACTCAAATTAGCGATAATTAGCTGGAGACAGCTGGCAACGTAACAGAAAAGTATCTAGAAGACTTATAATAACTCTATGATGGCCGATATCCTGAGATTGTCTTCCCTAGAATGAAACTTACGACCTGAGTGGAGCAAGGCCAAAAAGAGTAACATATCCCTGCACTAGCTCAGGTTGGCCGCTCAGCGAAATCTCGTATAAAACAGAAGGAGGGTTATTGCTAGCACACACTACTAATAAGGATGGGTTCAAAGTCGAATATTATAAACCACCTTTCCCCTAAATCTGTTATCTAAAGAATTGAGGAGGAAAACAAATAATTGATTCAGTCGACAAAAAAAAACACAATTTACAATAACAACTACAACTGATTATGATCTTTGAAGAATTGGAAACGAAAATTGGTTATATTACACAATCTTTTTCACAAAATTTTTTATCATTAATAAATTAAAAAATCTCGCAAGAAATAATCCGCATAATGCTAATACTATTTGTGATTATATCATTGTCTAACAAACTGAACTGCTAAGTTAACAGCCCTCAGATCTATAAGATCATTTACAAGACATGTCATAAATCTTTTTCTATTCTGTAACCAAATTAAAATGTAAAATTTATTTTTCGTTTATTCTTTTTTTCGGCTCTTATGTTAAGGAGAATCTTTGCTTTCTTAAACTATCAATTTGTTTCATTGCCTCGTTCCAAACAAATTCGAATTTGATTATTTTTACGGATCCATCTCTTGTAATTAAAAATCTATAAAATTCCCATCTTTTATGCTCAATTTTTCTCTAGCTTCCTTCGGTATTGTTATCCTTCCTCTTTTTAATACTCTCCAATGTCCAATATTTTAATCTCCAACCATGAAAATAATTATCTAATTACTACTAAAAACCATTAAGTTAACAAAGCCCTCTACTGATAATAAATATTTGAGATAGTAACGCAAATTCATTTTTAAAGTAAAACTGTTATTAGATTTAATAACAAAGAATTACACAAATCATTTTCAGACTTGGTTTAACTAATAAAAATTAGCAACTGGAAATCACAATAAACATTAACTAATCCAATTCACTAATTTAATTTAGCAATACTATGTTAGTTAGTGGAGATAAGCACTTCAATTATATTTTAACTGTTTAAAAATGTTGTGAAAATATCAGTATGTACTTTTGGACTTTTGATGAGTTCATTGGTAATGTTAGCGATAATGCCATTACTCAACAACAACAACAATAGTTTTTCAAATACAGCAATGGCTCAAGAATATGACAAATATAGAAATAGTTATTATAGCCAGTACCCAACCGACGACAAAAAATATGGGTGTAGAACAGGTCCATTTGAAGGATTCTTTGTAAGTTCTGTAGAATTCTGTAAACATGTTAAATTTGATCAAGATGATAGAAAAGATATTAGAGATAACAAAACAGGAATACCAGGTCCACAAGGACCACAAGGAATTCAAGGTCCAATTGGTCCTAATGGAACACAAGGTCCTCCAGGTATC
>JAATVK010000203.1 GCA_014523485.1 Nitrososphaerales archaeon TH5894 | reverse complement strand
TTTTTTGACATACCAACTACTGCAATATTTTTCAACTGGTAGATTTTCTTTAACTCTGAATCTGAATGAGAATCCTGCTTTGTCATACTATTATTATTATAGTTTTATACAATAATATTATTGTATTATTGCGATTATTTAGGCTGTGTTAATTTAACTAAATATTTTTAGCTGTGAATGTCCTATTCTAACAAGGTATATGTTATTAAAATTCATCAGAAATAAAGAACATCTACAGTTATAGTAATCTACTCTTTGTATTTGTATTTTCTTGATGGTTTGAGTCTACGTAATACATCTAAAGCATTGGAATCATTTAAAGATGAAAATAGAAGTCATGTTTCTGTATAGGATGGATTAAAAGATTTGGTTCATCATATCAGATCTAAACCAAACACAGAGAAGAATTTCTGCATTCATAATAGATGAATATTTCAAAATTATTTTGTTTTGTATAAAATACCTTGCTATCATTTTATGTAGCAGAGCCTTGATACTATACGGGCTCGGAGGTGTGTGAACTGATTTTGACACGATTTTGTAGTTCAAAAATAAACTACAACAAATAGTTCTAATCGATTTTCTAATTTTAAATCATCTTAAAATAAAGAAATAGTAATACATATTATTCAAAAATTATATTTCACCATAATATATATGAAATAAGTTTATGTAATTGTTTCAATTCAATTCCAATGTGAATATTATTAGAATAAATCAATTTCATCTTTCATTAATATTATTGATACTTATTGCAGTAGTGATTGTAACTTTCAAATATACAACAATTTATGGGACGGAAGAATCCAACCCTAGTTTAACTGTTACTGAAGGATTAGCAAGTGGTGATGTTACTAATGATAGTGCAATTATATGGTCAAGAGTAAACAAGCCTTCCATTATGCATGTAGAATTTGCTAATAATACATCATTTATAAATTCTAAATCTGAGACAAAATTTGTAGATCAAAATACTGATTTTACAGGAAATATCAAATTAAATAATCTAACTGCAGCAACAAAGTATTTTTATCGTGTATATTTTTCAACTCTTGATAATAATATAACTAGTTCCTCTATTGTGGGAACATTCAAGACAGCTCCTAATCTCGTCAAGTCAAGCGATTCAATTAGTTTCATTGTAGGTGCAGATATTGGTGGTCAAACATATTGTCGTGAACGAAATACAGGTTATTCGATCTTTGAAGAAATGACGAAGCTAAAACCAGATTTTTACATTCAAAATGGGGATATGATCTATGCTGATAATGATTGCCCAAAGCAGCGATTGGATGGACATCAGAATATTGCTGGAAATTTTTTTGGGATTTCAGATCCAAAAGTTAATTGGAATAATAAAACACAAGTTCATGATATTTATCTTAAACATTGGTTATACAATAGAGCTGATCCTCATCTACAGAACTTTCTCAAAAATACCTCTATGTATAGCCAATGGGACGATCATGAGGTTCTGGACGACTTTGGAGCAGATTGGTCCTATTGGAATAGTGAAAACCAAAATAGAACAGGATATCAGAATCTTGTTCATGAAGGCAGAAGTACATTCTTTAACTTTTCTCCAATAGCTAAAAACATCATAGATCCTAATCAGATCTATAGATCATTTCATTGGGGTAATGACCTTGATCTTTTAATTTTAGATGCAAGATCTGATAGGAGTAGAAATGATGTTACTGATACTATAGACAATAATAAAACAATGTTAGGAGCTGAACAGCTTACATGGTTAAAAGATAATCTATTACATTCTAATGCCACCTGGAAGGTTGTAAGTAGTGATGTTCCAATCTCTATTCCAACTGGTGTTAATTCTTCAAAATTTGGACGTGATGGATGGGCTAACGGTATAAGTCTTGACTTTTCATCAAAGACCGGTTTCGAAGGAGAGCTTAAAAAAATAATGAAATTTATAGATGATAATAATATCATAAATGTAATCTTTGTAACTACTGATGTTCATTTTCCTATTATTTTAAAATATAATGCTGACATGAATGGCGATGGAGACTCATCTAATGTTTATGAAATTATATCAGGTCCTCTTAGTGCTTTTACTTTGGGTATTCCATCTGCACCTCTTTTAATGCTCGATCCTACATTTCAGCCTACAATATTTTATGTAGAAGGTGGAATATTCAACTTTGCTTATATACAAATTATTGAAGGAACTGATGGTAAAAGTCATATGATAGTTGATATAATTGGAGCAGATGGAATTGCACGTCCTAATTCACATTTAGATCTGATAGCACAATAACCTATGATACTGATGATAAATTATAGATACAAATATGAATTTTTCATTCATTAATTTAGTAAATAAACTAATAATATGGTTAAAACAATAACCTATAATTTTTTAAAATTTTATCAGATCTCAATTGGTTGATGGGCTCGGAGGTGTGTGAACTGATTTCGACACAATTTTGTAGTTCATCTTCAGAGATATTTATAAAAGATATTTCGTACTAATATATACGCAAAACAATAATGGCATTATATATCGTCAGAGCGAGACCTAAAAATGACCTGTCTGGTCTTAGGAAAGAATTGAATTCTGGTGAAATATCAAGGCTTAGACCATTTGGAAAAACACTACAATATGGTTTAGATAATGCAAAAATTGATTCCAAAGATGGCTACGCTTTATGGATAGAAGAAGATTATTGTACTCCTCCACTAGCCATGGAAAGAGAAAGTGTTCTTGATAGGTATTTTGAAGATATTACGGTTCAACTTATTGCGTCAGAAAAAGAAGGATTTGATAGAATTGCCAAGTTTTCTAGACTTTGGAGTAAGTAAATCGGAAACAGATAAATTAAAAAAAGTCATAAATAAATCTCAAATTATCTTAAGAAACTTTACATTTATAGATCATTGGTATTATACGGGCTCGGAGGGCTTCGATTTCTCATTATAACAGGGTTCGGTAACATAATATATATTAATTTTTTGATTATTTCTTCAATATATTGTTATTAACAATTACGGGAAAAATATTTAAAGAATAATAAATATGATTAAGAAATTAATACTTATTTAAAGTGAATATTGTTGCCAATACCATTTTTGTAACTGAATTTAAATAATTCCAATTTATTAAGTCTGGTGTATCCGTTGCTGTATGATAATGAGGATTTTGTTTTTCTTCAGCAGATCCATCATATGCACCAATTACAACATATCCTATAGCTTCAAAAGGTTCATAATCACTATTATACATAGGTTCTACCGGAGGAGTCGGAAGGTCTGTGTACATTGACATTTTGGCCATTAAATTTCCACATTCAATTGAATAGCTATCATTTTTTTGTACCTTATTATAGATGCATTTTTCATTGTTATCTACTTCTACTACGACTATTCCAGATCCACGAAAAGGATTTCCTATCATATCAAGATTTATTAATCTAAATATTTGGATGCCATTCTCTTTGATAAATTGAGCATAATGTTCTGATCCTAAAAAACCTTGTTCTTCACCAGAAAATAGAACATATCAAATACCATATTTCATTTGTGGTTGGTTGTAGAGTATACGAGCAATTTCTAAAATTGCACTTACGCCACTGGCATTATCATTAGCACCAGGAGCTCTTGAAACTGCATCTTCAACATTAACTTTTAAAATTGTATCGTAATGGGCACAAATCAAAATGTATTGGGAATTATTGCCTTCTTTAGTACATATGACATTTTTGAGATTATAATGACAATTATCAAGATAAGATTTGTAATTATCAAAATAAACATCATGATATCCTATATCTTTAAATTCATTCATTAGCCAATCAGCTGCCTTATCGATATGTGTAGACTTGCTGTGTCTATTATGAAATCGGCTTAAATAATTTAATTTTGTTTTTATATTATCTAATAAAACTTGATCTACTATCGAAACAATTTCTTGATCTAGTACGTCTTCAAACTTTTGAGTATCTATTGAAATTGTTTTAGAAGTGTCTATTATTTTATCTAACTTGTAATTTTATTTTTACACATATTATTTAGGAGACTCCCAATTCTTTACTACTATGTTCATTGCTCCATCATCTTTAAGTAGATTTACATTGTCCAAATTTCTAAATCCAATATATCCTCCATGATTATCTCCTATACCCACTCTACAAATAGGGTCCAAAATATAACCTCCACATAGACCAGGATCATAATTACCCTTTTTAGTAAATTCACAAATACCTGAGGAACACAAAAGATAATGCTTATCTTCCATTGCATCTGCATTGCGAATAGCTGGTATTTGATTTTGAACATTTATCTCATAATATGGCGGTGTTGAGACTTGATTTTGTATATCTATTGTTGGATCTTTTCCACTTTGTCCTAATGCTAAATCATTTTCATAAAAAGGAGAAGGATAAACCTCATAAATATAATTATCTGGTTTAAAAGGCTTTGGTTGAAGCATATTGTCTTCAGGACTAAACAAATTGTAAAATCTTATTACTTCATCTTGAATAGCTTTTCCAAAAGCATGTTTTAGAGTAGAATTACCATCGATATCAAGTGGATTTTTAGAAACTTCTTCGTTATCAACAGCTGCCCCCAATAAATGAACAGATTCTATTTTGTAACCATTATTATTCCATGTTGAATTTGTATTAAGATAGTCTAACGTGCTAAGAAGTACTCTAGCTCCTAAAGAATGACTGATTAATCTAACAATGGTATCTTTCTTATATTGATGCTTACATGTATCGACATAATCAATTATAAAATTTGCTAGTTTTGGGCCATTTTCTTTAGCTATCAACTTGGCAGCAGGCCATGATGTATCTGAAGGCCAACTTAGGCCTATTAATGGAATACTATAGCTATTGTTTTCTAATGACATTTTTACTCTATCTAGCCTCTCTTTTGCCTTAAATTCATCATTACCCCATCCATGAACAAAAATTGCAATTTCTGCAGGACATTCGCTCTTTAATTGATTAATATCACTAAATTGATATTTATTATTATATCCATCGTTCTTTTTTACAGGGTCAGGAAACTTGAGATCTCCTCTAGTTGTTATCATATATACAGGAATGGATTTTTCTGATGTTGTATTAGTAACAGAATC
This sequence comes from Nitrososphaerales archaeon TH5894, assembly GCA_014523485.1. Classification (GTDB taxonomy): domain Archaea; phylum Thermoproteota; class Nitrososphaeria; order Nitrososphaerales; family Nitrososphaeraceae; genus TH1177. The sequence continues at coordinate 7,018 of JAATVK010000203.1, read as the reverse complement.
GATACTAGCGTAGATATGGTCTAATTTTAACAAACTTGTAGAACATAATAATGGTACTGCTATTATCATTATTAATAATATTAACATATTTTGATTTGATAACATTTTTATTAATTCTTTATTAAAATAATATTAAAAGGTTTTTATCATAATAATAACCGTCTAAAATATAAGAACTAATAGATTGATTATATTATATTAAAATTCTCTTTAGTAGTAGATATTCTTATTAGTAATAAACAATACAATCTACATCCCAAGATTATTACTTATTATTAATAAATAAATACCTAATAAAATATTATTTTCTACTATCTAAACTTGATATCAATATCTAATGAATAAAATTGTAAGAAATTTAATATATGCATATTTATATAAATCATAATTTTTTCGGCGCCTAAAAATTATTACCAATATATTTATTTATTAAGGTATTTCATATAAAATTACAAAATAGAATACAACTGATGGAAACTCCGATAACTCAAACAATGTATTATGTGGACGTTATGGAGATAAGTTCCATCATTTATCCAATCATCTTTAATTCAAAAATAGAAGATTCAATTTATAATTATTAAAATTAAATATTTTATTTATTTTAATGCTTAATATGACTTAATAGAATTACCAAATATAATAAATAATACGAATACCATATAATTTATATCATTACACAAAAAATTATGTAATGATAATAAGATGGATTAAATCTGAGCCATATCTTTTCCATCTTATTGGATAACTACATCATTTATTTGATATTCTGAAAGATTTTTCTTACTAATATAACCACTGATATAAAATAATAAATAAATTCAGCTGAGAATTCTCATTATATCAGGGTTCAGTAACATAATATAATAGGTTTTGGTTATTTGAAATAGGCTATTATCTCTAGTGTGGTTATGAATTTCTGAAGTAAACTGATAGCGGTTCTAAGATAGAAATCTGTATTAACTATTTTACTGTAATTGTGACCTAATTTTATAATTAGAAACTTATATTTAACACTTCTCCAAAAATAGGTAAACCTTTGTACAGTAATTATGGTAGTAGTCAATGTCGAGATTAACTATTTCTTTTGATACTTTTTAATCTAGATATTTTATATGTATCGTAATAAGGTTTTTTCTCCTAAATTTTGTCGCGCATAAATATTTAAAACCTAAATAATCTTTTAAGGAAGGCGAATAATTATATTCATTTGTAATGATTAAAAATAATATCTAAATCTTTATCATCAAGTTAGACCAAAAATCTTTAATATTTTAATATAAATATATTAATTCCTATTGATCGAGACAAAAATGATCATTTTAATCTTTATAATGCTATCAGCATCTACTACTCCATTAATGATATTAAATCAATATGTTCAAGCACAATCTACCACTTTGACAATAAATTATGCCTGTGAAAATGGTGTAGCTATGGGTACAATTACTGTTAGTGGATTTGCCGAAGGAAATACAGTACTTACAAGAAATGATATACAACCTCCTCTTCTTTTTCTTGCTACATTTATTGTACCTAGTAGCGGAAGCTTTACTTTCCCTTCTACCGGTACAGATGTTCTAGTACAAGGAACATTCACATATACAGCATTTTCAGATCCTAATAATAACGGTATTTTGGATCCTGGAGAAGTTTCTGCATCAAACACTATTACAATAGATTGTTCTGAACCTCCAACATTACCGCCGCCACAACAAATCCAAAACCTGATAAACACTATAAATGAGATGAACCTTGCTAGTAGTATTAGAAATAGTCTAACAGCTCCATTAAACCAAGCAGTTAATATCCTAGAAAATAATAATCCAACCGATGATGCATCTGTATGTAATAAACTGAATGCATTTATTCAACAAGTTAACGCACAAACACAGAATAATAGACTTCCTCAAGAACAATCAAATCAACTAATACAAGCAGCCCAATCAATCAGAAATGCACTAAATTGTTCTTAGCCAACCAAAAAATTGAAGGTTAAAATTAACTTTCAATTAATAATTTTTTTTAATCTTTTATTATCAACTAAAATTTTTTTAATCTTTTACTATAAACTAAAATAAATAGAATCGGTAAAAATTGGCGGATTAAGAATATTTTCACCACATTTGTCGATCAAATCTATTAATTAACTTGCTTAGATAACTAAAAAGCTTAGAAGGCGTCGAATTCTCATTATAACAGGGCTCGGTAACATATTGTATTAACCTTTATCTTAACATATAAAAACTATTTGCAAGAACTTGATCTTATAATCTATTTTTTCTTAACGTATTATTTTCTAATAACTTTTTTATCTTTTCTATAGTTGGTGGTTCAGCATCTATATTACCTACATATGATGAAGCAACAGCATTAGCAAACAATAATCTATCTTCAATTTTTAAACCTGCAACAGTAGACAAAATATAACCTGCATCCCAACAATCTCCAGCTCCGGTGAGATTGACTACATTAGTTTCAAGTGCCTTGGCAAAAAATGAATTACTACCATTGGACCATATTGATCCTGCTCTAGTATGTAGACAAATCTCCATACCTAAAATAGTTGAAAGCTCCTCTATAATTTTTTGTAAATTTGTAGGGTTCTTTTCATTTATTATATCTTTCTCAATATCAAATGTTTTACAAAGAGAATTACATTCATTTTCATTGATACTTAATGTATCTATATTATCTTTATTTTGTAAAAGCATTTCCTTAAATTCAGATTTTCTATTATCAATATCAGCAGGGTCTAAAAAATGAAACGAAGAATTTGGTGAATTTTTAAAAACATATTCTAATAGATTAGAACCTTTATTATTGCTTCCCCAATTAAGAAATACAACAGCGGATGAATCATTTAAAATAGATAAATCAGAATCAGAATTAATAATTTCCGGTCCAATATTAGCAATACCCCTGAGATGATTTAACATTATATTTTCAGTAGCACCATTTTCAGAATGAAATTCTAAAGCGGTAGTTAAACCATTACTTCCATCAGTTATTCTTAGTTTAATTATGTCTCCAAATTTTGAGAATGTATTTGAAAGAAAAGCAGATCCAACTTTATCTGCTATTGTGAATAATACAACTTTTACTCCCAATGTAGCCAAAGCATATGCAACATTCACCGCATTTCCTCCTTTTTTTTCAATTGCATTAAACTCACGAATACTTCCACCACCATATTTTGTTTTTTGTAATATACTTTCAAAAAAATGTTCTTTAGTTTTCAATTGTATAATTCTATCTATAAAAAAATCTGGCAATACCACAATAGGTTTAAACTTTGAAAAATCAATATTATTAAGCATTTTATAAAAATTGAGGGAATCTAAAATATTTGTTTTTATATATTTTAAAATATAGTATATGAATGCTTAGTATCCGAATTTTAATAATATAAAAGGAAATTGTACTCTTACATGTGCTATAATGATGATCGAATCTATTGAAACAATAATATCAGATTCTTAATATTATACCTTTAGTTGATTTTGTATTTCTATTAATGATAATCTTTTAAGTTATTTGGCTGTACATATATGATTTATACTCAAAAGGAAATACTTTTCCTGTTGGTAGATTAGACTATACTATCTAATGAAGTCGAATAAACCAAACAAACAAATTAAGAAAATAATAGGATATTGGGCTGCTCAAGAGCAATATCCTATGCAGGATTTATTAAAATTTGTAATAGAAGCAGAAAAATCTGGTTTTAGAACAACGATGACCAGTGATCACTTTCATCCTTGGTGGCATAATGGAGGTTACAGTAATTTTGCATGGATATGGATTGCTGTTGCAGCCAATATGACCGAAAAAATGCAGTTTATAACAGGAGTTACGGCTCCGACTTACAGATATCATCCTGCTATAATTGCTCAAGCCTTTGGATCACTTGATACACTATTTCCAAATCGTATTGGTTTAGGTATTGGAACAGGAGAGGCTATGAATGAAATACCTCTCGGATATGACTGGCCTAGCCCAAAGTTTAGATTGAAAAAGACTATTGATGCGATCAAAGTAATAAAAAAATTATGGAAAATTGATGAATTAGGACACAAATCTATAGGTAAAAAAGAAGTAAACAATAATTATGAGCAAAAAGAACATAGTAATTATTATTCTTCTCATTCTGAATCATCTACTAACAATACTAAAAAACAAAATCAATTCTTAACATATAATGGAGATTATTTTCATATTAGAAATGCTAAACTCTACACACCTCCATTAACTAATATACCAATTTACATGGCGGGTTCAGGAGTACAATCAATAAAAGCTGCTGCTAAATATACCGAAGGATTAATCACAGTACTTAGTCCAGAAGAAACAAGAAAAAAGAATATTTTTCAAATATTTGAAGATGCTATAAAAAAAGAGGGAAAAAATCCCAATCAAATGGAAAAAATAGTAGAATATAAGGTATCATACTCCAATGATTATGATAAAGCATTTCAATCTGCTACTTTTTGGAGGGCTACACTTATAGAGAACATATTTAATCTACCTATTGAAAGCCCACAGAAACTTCAACAAAAAGCAATAAATAATGTATCTGATGAAAAGATAAAGAAGGCTATACAGATAACTACATCTCTAGAAAATATTATAAAATCTATCGAAGAATTTTTTAAAGTGGGTTATACAAGGGTATATATTCATAGTACTAGTCCAAATGAAATTGAATTTGTTAGAGAAATAGGTAAAAAGGTATTATCATACTTTTATACTAAAATATGACAATTGGGATTAAGAATATCTATTTGGAGAATGATCTAATTTTATATCAATTTATGTGCTAACTTTTTTCCAGAAGAGAAATTAGTATTTGTTAACTCTATTTTTTTTATTAACTTTGGAGACGAATATCTATATAAATATTAATATATAGGATAATTGATATAAAAATTACCTATCCAAATTATTAATATGTTATTATACTGTAAATTAATAGGTTATATCTATCCAAATTATTAATATTTTATTATACTGTAAATTAATAGGTTAATTGGATGTATTAGATAACAAAAAAAAATTATCAGATGTAAATAGGAAAAGCACTAATACCGAAGGAGCACCAAAACCGAATGACATATTGGAATAAATATGCATGGTGGATTTCTGTACCGGTATTTTCTCTCTTATCTATTATAATAATATTGTTACTTTCAAATGTTTCTTTGCCATGCCAACAGGTGGGATATAATATAAATCAAACACAAACTCATATGTCCGTAACACCTATTGAATTAGATAGAGCAAAATATGCAGTAGGACAAATAGTTCATATTTCTCAAATCCAAAATAACAGTGATACAAAGAATGTAAAAAAATCTCCAGAATACTCAGTAACACGTATAGATAATATTTCTCAAATCCAAAATAACAGTGATACAAAGAATGTAAAAAAATCTCCAGAATACTCAGTAGAACATATAGTTAATATTTATCAAATCCCAAATGATAGTGCTGGAGAGAATGTAAAAGAATATTTAGAAATTAATAGAACTCATTATCCACATGGAATACCAGGATGTTATAAACCATTTACACCACCACAAGAACAAGATACTTTTGCGTTGATAGAATTAGATAATTTAAGGTCTAACTATACCTTTATACCCAATCAACCTGGCTTATATGTTATTAGTACATTTAAGGACCTACAACAAAAAGAATTTAAGACCATATTTGAAGTAATTAATCCAATTAAATCAGCGACTTTTATAATGCTAATTATAGCCATAGGATTTTTTATTGCTTTAGTATTCCTCACTTTTATACTATCTAAAAAGAATAGAATTTTAAATAATAAAAAAATAAAAGAGTTAGAAGAAAAAATTGATATAAAAACACAAATAGATAAGTTTCGTTCTTTATCTTTACCAGAATTAGTTCAATATATGTTAGGAGTAGAGTACCTGAAAAGAGGACTCGAAGAACAGTACCAACGGAAGATCGAAGAAAAGTATCACAGGAAGATGCTTGACTATATAGAAATAGCAAGTTCACTTAGATATCTTTTCATATCTGCCTTAGTATGGTCAATAATACTTGCACTAGTATTTACTGAAGTAGAAATTGGTACACATTCTCCTTTGGGTTTAGTAATAAGACATAATTTAAACCCAGAAAGCGGTGAATTGGATGTGACTAAAAACCCATTGATTGAATGGGGAATAAATATAGGAGGTAATTGGGAAAATAACTTTTCTTCAGGTGTTGTAATCCCAGTTTACGTATTAATTTTAGGACTTATTGGGGGTTATTTGAGATATTTACATAAAGCAGCAAGTAAAGAAAAAGTTTTTTCAAGAGTATCTATAGATAAAACAAAAGAAAAAAATGAAGGAGAAGAAGGAATAAAAAAGGAATATATTAAAAAAAGCGGAAAACCATTAGAAGATACTTCCAGTGAATTTCTAGAAACTACATATGGTGAATTGTCTAACATTTTTCTGGCGCCTTTACTAGCTGCAGTAGTTTGGTTTATTATTTCACAGGGACAAACAGATTTCAATATTTATGGTATGGCTGCAATAAGTTTTAGCATAGGACTTGTTACAACAGAAATAATACAACTTATAGTTAAGTTCATGGAGAGAATTATTCCTGCAGAAAAGAGCAATAATTGATCAGCAACAAATAACAACATATTTGTCATTTGATTAGGTCATATCCCTGTTTCTTTTTCCACTAATATGTTAAGGATTACATATTTAATAAAAAAAGAATAAAATATAACTATTACATTAATATTTAAAATATTCGTATTATAAAATAAATGGTAAAATATAAGCCAGTAGCATTTGATATTTTTCCCCCGAAAATCTTATCTGATAATCAAGTAAATAGTCTATATATGTTTTCTAAAATGTCTCAACGAATTATTGATGAAACACGAGGATTTATTTGTGGTAATCCTACTTGTAGATATGAGACTGTAATAAATGAAAAAATTGCTTGGATTCCTAGACGTTGTTTAGTATGTGGCGAA
>JAATVK010000202.1 GCA_014523485.1 Nitrososphaerales archaeon TH5894 | reverse complement strand
GTATGGCTCTCATTTTCATTTCATTATAAAATATTTTTGGTTTTCCAGGTTGTGGTGTTTCCACATAAAATGTGGCACCTACCGAATCCAAAGCAGATAAATCAGTAGCCATTGCCCAGAAAGATGGATAGGTTTTATTGCCAGGGTTATATCCGAAAATACCTTTTCTTGCTCCAAACTTATCCCTAACTAAAGCAAGAGAATCAGGTGTAGCAACAATGTATGTAAATGGACCATCTGCCTTTTTTATTAATTCATAATTTGCCTTTTCTAGATCACCATGTCTCAAAAGCTGATCGGCAATAAATACGGCAATCACCTCAGAATCACATCCAGTAAAGAAGTGATACCCTTGAAGTTCAAGTGAAGACCGTAATTTGGAATAGTTTGTTATTTCGCCATTATGTACTACTGCTATATCAGGCATCACTATAGTACTGAATGGATGCGCATTAGCTGGAGTAACTCTACTACTGGTGGCTATTCTTAAATGACCTATCCCATGAGTTCCTTGAATTGACCTTATTTTATATTTTGCATCAAGGTCCCTTACGAGTCCAATATCTTTTAAAAGATTCATTTCTTTTGCAAGACTTGAGATTACTATATTGGGATCTTGTGTTAATTCATTCAATGTTTTATCCAATCTTTCTGGAGATACTTTTTTTGTAAAGTTATTGTAGATATAGTCATTTTTTCTAAAGTAATCTATTCTGTAAAACTCTTTGTTTGATTCCTTATTAAAGATGGCCACACCTGTACTATCCTGAGCCCTTATCTGCTGAGTTTCCATCATTTTATAAAGAAGACATCCTATAGGAAAATCATTATTACGATTTTCCATCATCACAGCACATATTCCGCACATCTTTTATTCACTTCCTAGACATCTAAGAACTTCTTGAGTCTCTGATGCATTAAGTTTTATTCCCTTCTCATTAACGCACTCATTAACAACCTCCTCTATCATCTCCTTATAAGTTCTATCTATGCCTTCAAGGGGAATTTCGCCTTGTAGGCTTGCATCTATACTAGATGTACGCAAATCAGAAGGAGAGAGATTATGAAAATCGCTATATCCTAAAGCGGCAGGAATTCCTTTAATTTCACCTTTTGTTGCTACCATATGACGATAAACATTATCTGCAATTGAACTGATGTCAGAAGGTTTTTCAGAATACATGTTAGAATGTGCTATCAACATACTTGTAGAATATCCTACTACATTTGCTCCTAGTGCTGTTGCCTTTACGATCTTACCTGAACTGTTCACATCTCCTGCAATTACCAATATTGTATTATCATCATCATCTTCTTCTTCTTCCTCTCTTCCTTTGTAATAGTCGTTTATAGCTTTCCTCGCATCATAAATCACCGCTATTGCATGTCTTCCATTGTATCTTTCATTTTTTGTTACCTTATCAGTATCAACAATTATTCCATCAGCTCCTTCCTCAAGAATTGTTTTAATATAGAATGGAAAAACTTTACTGACATCTACTAATATGGGGCCATCAAATTCTTTTCTAAAATTCTGTAGCATATTCATAGAGGTTTCGTCTTTATATTCTAACACTAATCCATCTGGACAAAATTTTTTATAATCTTCCAAAGTATCATTTATATAAAAAGGTACTTTTTTAAATAATGGGTATTTTCTTTTATTATCTGTTGTGGTATTTATTTCGATTTCTGAAATTAATCCCAATACATTTCCTTTTTCAGCAAGCCGGTTTAATGCGAGATGCACAGATTCTAAAGAACTAGAATCAATTGCCATATTTCCATAGATTAATAAAGGTATATTCAAAGTAACTTTTCTAGACCTTTTTCTTCCTATAGATATATCTAGACTTATCGTTTCCCTATAAGGATCATATGGTGGCCTAGACAATTGTGCTCCTATTGCAGTTACATAATCCCATAGATTTATTGCTTTCGAATTGACTTTATGAATATTTCTAACATCATCATCTATTGAAGTAAATCGCGGAATACCTGTCTTTGCCAGCTCCAATACAGCTTTTCTAATCATAAATTTGTCTGCATCATTCAACTTGATTTGTTGTCCTCCATTACTCATCCACTGTATGATCTTTCAAGTCCTCAAGTCTCATTCTTCTTTTATTAATAACAGTCTTTACTATTTCCTTTATCGGATCTTTAAAATTCCGACCGTCTGTTAATGGCAATCCGCAAATCATGCTAGTCAATTCGTCTGTAGCAACTAGATCCTCTTTCCGAAGATCATGAATACTTTTTCTTCCTAGTGAATTCGCAATATTTTTGAGTTCAAGTAATGTTCCTTTGACATAATTTACTATTCCATTCACACTTGTTTGTATATCCAATTTCTCATATGATCCAGTTAACCCAGCTGGACATGCATTTGTATAACAATCTTGAACAAGAGTACATCCCATTGAAAGAAGAAATCCCGTCCCTATACCAACACCATTAGCACCTAATGCAATACATTTAGCAATTCTTTCTGAATCCCATACACTCCCATGAACAATTAATCTAAACTCGTCTCTCTCATTGGCTGAATAATAATTTTCAATCGCCTCCCTTGAAGGTTTGAGAGATGGTATTGTATTTATTCCAATGATATCTCGAAGTTCCCATGGAGCAGCACCAGTCCCTCCAACAAAACCATCCATTGACGCTGCGTCTGCATATGACTTGAGTATAATTTCAATATCGTCGTAAACACGGGAACATCCAACCTTAACAATTATAGGAGTTCGCCAATCAGTAATTTCTCGTAGCTCTAGAATCTTTGCTACCAAGTCTTCAGGACCTAGAATATCCAGATGTCTTGAAGGTGAATGTGCTGCTTTATATGATGGTATTCCCCTATTTTCCGCAACTAAGTCTGTCACCTTTGGACCTGGTAATAATCCTCCATGACCTATCTTTGCACCCTGACCAATTTTTATTTCTATACCATCAGCATTCAAGAGATAACTAGGATCTTTCCAGAACCTTCCCGAAGCATATTGGGTAATTAGTGGATATAAACGACAAAAGAGATTATCCCTATCTAGTGAATCAAGGTTGTGCTCTTTTAATAGTCGGTCAGAATAGTTTAGGATATTCTCATGTCTTTTCTTTGAAACGTATGACCACGATTCTTCTGAACCGTATAATTCCCATGGTAATGCTCCACCCTCACCTGTGTTCATTATGACACTTATTCCTTCTTTTGCAAGTTTATTTAACGCAAGATGCAATGCTATTTTAGCAGGAAGTTTTAACGAGCCATAGCTCATTCCCGAAACAAAAAAAGGTACGTCTGAGGTTATGATATTGCTAGAATATCTTCCCCCTAACGTGAATGTAGTATCAACGTTATTGGAATAGAGGTAATCATCTCCTTGAGTTCTTATTTTTGATCCAATTATTTTAATAGAAGGAAAATAATCATTTGGAGATCGAGCTCCTAGACCTGAATATGGAATTTCCGAGTCATTTACTTTTCTTACGTCAACTATCAGTTTATTCAAATCAAAATAGCCATTAGATGACTCAGCTGCTCTCAGAAGATGTCTTTTAAGTTCTAATATATCTTTTGAATAAGGCATGGTGATTGTTATCCAACTCTAGAAATATAGCAAGTTATCAGACATTTCCATACATGTAGAATTCTCTCGGCGATGGAATCGATGCAACTTTTGCATGCTCATCTTTTTTAATCTCGCAATACATATCGATAAAATCATTTGTAAATGCTGGTTTTAAAAATTCTGTGTCACATTCTAATGACTCTATCGCATCTTGTAAAGATGTAGGTAATTTTTTGATTCCGTATTCTCTTTTTTTGTGTTCTGAAAGTTTATAGATATCTTCATCTACCGGATCAGGTGTTGAAGATTTTTTATTAATACCATTTAAACCTGCAAGTAACAATGCTGCCTCAACAAGATAAATATTTGAGCTAGGATCAGGTGTTCTGTATTCTATCCTCTTTCTTCTTTTCATTTTCCTAAAATGAGCTGGAATCCTGATACTCACCGACCTGTTCATCTTGCTCCATGCAACATTTATTGGAGCCTCATATCCTGGCACTAATCTTCTATAAGAATTCGTTGT